>NZ_LGDB01000184.1:0-80829 GCF_001279655.1 Streptomyces sp. WM6372
CGGCCCGGGGGGAGGGGGAAACGGGTCGGGGGGAGGCCCGCATCGGCCCGCGACGACGGGGCGCCGAGCGACTGCATCACCAGCGGCGCCGGACCCGACGAGAACTCCACCATCCACTCCGCGGTCTCCGACCGCACCAGCTCCGTCACGTCCTCCGAGAAGCGGCGCAGCACGGTCAGACAGCGCTCCGCCGCCTCGCTCGCCGTCCCCTCCGTGGGCCCCAGGACCTCCCGTACGTTCTCCGAGGCCCAGTCGAACTGCAGCGTCTGCAAGCGGCGCTGCACGGCCTGCGCCGTGGCCACGTCCCGCATCCAGCCCGACGTCAGGCCGAAGAACCGGTCGCAGGCCAGGCACGCCGCGGCCAGCAGCAGCGCGAGGTACCCGTACGGGGCCGCGCCCGGCCCGGATCCCGTCAGCTCCAGCAGCGGAATCGAGGCTCCGGTCACCGCCCCGGCCGCCGCGCCGATCCGCAGCACCCGCGCGCCCCGGCGCTTCCACGCCCGGTCGGACAGATACCACTCCGCGGTGCGCAGTGCATCGGCCTCGACCCGCCGGTAGAGCTCGTCCAGCCGCTCGGCCGGCTCGCCCCAGTCCCCGAGGGGGAACGGTCCGCCGGTCAGATCGCCCGCCGCCATCGGTCCGCTGCCCTCCTCCCGGGAGTCCCGGGGCTCCCGGGGATCCCGGGGTGGCCCCTCGGGCTGCATCTCCGGCTGGCTCACCCGGCACTCCCTCTGCCTGCGCTGACGTGTGGTGGTGCGCGTGTGCGCAATGATGCGCATGCTCTTCCTACCTTCGAATGGCGGCCGATGGGTGACGAATCCCCGGTTTTCCGCCCGCACGGAGGTCTCCATCAGGTACGCGCACGCCCCGTCTCTCACTCGAAAGAGTTGGTCCTCACGGCGTAGGGCGCGCCGCGCGGGGAGCACGTAGGCTCGGATTGACCAAGCTGACCCAGTCTTGGACCGACGTGACGGAGTGAGTGACCTGTGATTCCCGGTGGTGGCCAGCCCAACATGCAGCAGCTGCTCCAGCAGGCCCAGAAGATGCAGCAGGACCTCGCTGCGGCCCAGGAGGCGCTCGCGCAGGCCGAGGTCGAGGGCCAGGCCGGCGGCGGCCTGGTGAAGGCGACCGTCACCGGCTCCGGTGAACTGCGCGCGCTGGTGATCGCCCCCGAGGCCGTGGACCCGGCGGACACCGAAACCCTCGCCGACCTGGTCGTCGCGGCGGTCCAGGCGGCCAACGAGAACGCCCAGGCGCTCCAGCAGGAGAAGCTCGGCCCGCTGGCCCAGGGCCTGGGCGGCGGCAGCGGCATCCCCGGCCTCCCGTTCTAGCCCTCAGTTCCGGCCCTCCATCCGAACCCCCACAGCGAAAGAAGGCAGTCCGTGTACGAAGGCGTGGTCCAGGACCTGATCGACGAACTGGGCAGGCTGCCCGGCGTCGGGCCCAAGAGCGCGCAGCGGATCGCCTTCCACATCCTGCAGGCCGAGCCCACCGACGTCCGCCGCCTCGCGCACGCGCTGCTGGAGGTCAAGGACAAGGTCCGGTTCTGCGCGGTGTGCGGGAACGTGGCGCAGGAGGAGCGGTGCAACATCTGCCGCGATCCGCGCCGCGACACCACGGTCATCTGTGTGGTGGAGGAGCCGAAGGACGTCGTCGCGATCGAGCGGACCCGTGAGTTCCGGGGCCGGTACCACGTCCTCGGCGGCGCGATCAGCCCGATCGAGGGCGTCGGCCCGGACGACCTGCGCATCCGCGAGCTGCTGGCGCGCCTCGCGGACGGGGAGGTGACCGAGCTGATCCTCGCCACCGACCCGAACCTGGAGGGTGAGGCGACCGCCACGTACCTCGCCCGCATGATCAAGCCCATGGGCCTGAAGGTCACCCGCCTGGCCAGCGGGCTCCCCGTCGGGGGAGATCTGGAGTACGCGGACGAGGTCACGCTCGGGCGGGCCTTTGAAGGAAGGCGACTTCTCGATGTCTGACGCAACGCTGCACGCCCTGGCCCAGGATCCGGACGACTTCGCCGCGTCGATCGCGGACCAGATCGGATCCTTCATCGTCGCGGTCACCGAGGTGGCCAAGGGCGAAGACCCGGACAGCGCGGTGCCCTTCCTCCTCCTGGAGGTGTCCCAGCTGCTGCTGGCGGGCGGCCGGCTGGGCGCGTACCAGGACGTCCTGCCCGACGAGCGGTACGAGCCCGACCTCGGTCCGGAGCCCGACGTGGACGACCTGCGCGAGCGGTTCGCGATCATGCTGGAGCCGGTCGACGTCTACTCCGAGGTCTTCGACCCGTACGAGCCGCGCAAGGCCCCGGTGGCCCACCGGATCTCCGACGATCTGGCCGATGTGGTCGCCGACCTGCGGCACGGGCTCATCCACCACGAGTCGGGCCGCGTCACGGAGGCGCTGTGGTGGTGGCAGTTCTCGTACTTCACCAACTGGGGCCCGACGGCCTCGGCCACCCTGCGTGCCCTCCAGTCGCTGATCGCGCACGTGCGGCTGGACCAGCCGCTGGAGGCCCTGGACGGCCTGGACACCGACGAGGACCTGGCCGAGGACGACCTCGCCGAGCAGGCCGGACGGGTGATGGCCGAGGAAATCGGTGCCCGGCTGGGCCTGCCGGGGAAATAGGGAGCGGGAACCACCACAAAACGGAACCCGAGCTCCGGTCTGTTCGTCTCATGATGCGGTACGAAGCGGTCGGATCGCGGCCGCTCGTTACACTGCACCAGCAATGAGACGGACTGAGCGAGGAGCGCACGTGGGCCTTGTCGTGCAGAAGTACGGAGGCTCCTCCGTAGCCGATGCCGAGGGCATCAAGCGCGTCGCCAAGCGGATCGTGGACGCCAAGAAGAACGGCCACCAGGTGGTCGTCGTGGTTTCCGCGATGGGCGACACGACGGACGAGCTGATCGATCTCGCCGAACAGGTATCCCCGATGCCTGCCGGGCGCGAATTCGACATGCTGCTGACCGCCGGAGAGCGTATCTCCATGGCCCTGCTGGCCATGGCGATCAAAAACCTGGGCCACGAGGCCCAGTCGTTCACCGGCAGCCAGGCAGGCGTCATCACCGACTCGGTCCACAACAAAGCGCGCATCATCGATGTCACGCCGGGCCGTATCCGCACCGCGCTGGACGAGGGCAACATCGCCATCGTCGCCGGCTTCCAGGGCGTGTCGGCGGACAGCAAGGACATCACCACCCTCGGCCGGGGCGGCTCGGACACGACCGCCGTCGCGCTCGCCGCGGCGCTGGACGCCGAGGTCTGCGAGATCTACACCGATGTCGACGGCGTCTTCACCGCGGACCCCCGCGTCGTGAAGAAGGCCCGGAAGATCGACTGGATCTCCTCCGAGGACATGCTGGAGCTCGCCGCCTCCGGTTCCAAGGTGCTGCTGCACCGCTGTGTCGAGTACGCACGCCGATACAACATCCCGATCCACGTCCGCTCGTCCTTCTCGGGACTGCCGGGCACCTGGGTCAGCAACGAGAATCCGCAAGGGGACGAGCAGGTGGAGCACGCCATCATCTCCGGAGTCGCTCACGACGTCTCCGAAGCCAAGATCACGGTCGTCGGCGTACCGGACAAGCCGGGCGAGGCCGCGGCGATCTTCCGCGCCATCGCGGACGCCGAGATCAACATCGACATGATCGTGCAGAACGTGTCCGCCGCGTCCACGGGCCTGACGGACATCTCCTTCACCCTCCCCAAGACCGAGGGCCACAAGGCCATCGACGCGCTGGAGAAGGCCAAGGGCGCCATCGGTTTCGACTCCCTGCGCTACGACGACCAGATCGGCAAGATCTCCCTGGTCGGCGCGGGCATGAAGACGAACCCGGGCGTCACCGCCTCCTTCTTCCAGGCGCTGTCCGACGCGGGCGTCAACATCGAGCTGATCTCGACCTCCGAGATCCGCATCTCGGTCGTGACCCGCCAGGACGACGTCAACGAGGCCGTCCGCGCCGTGCACACGGCCTTCGGCCTCGACTCCGACAGCGACGAGGCCGTCGTCTACGGAGGCACCGGACGATGACCGCGACCCGGTCGACCCCGGCTCCGGCGCTCGCCGTGGTCGGGGCGACCGGAGCGGTCGGCTCCGTGGTGCTCCAGATCCTGTCCCAGCGTGCGGACGTCTGGGGCGACATACGCCTGATCGCCTCCGGGCGCTCGGCCGGCCGCATGCTGGCCGTGCGCGGGCAGGAGTGCGAGGTGCTCGCCCTCACCGAGGACGCCTTCGAGGGCATCGGCCGGGGCGATGTGGTGCTGTTCCTGACCCCGGCCGAGGTCTCGGCCCGCTGGGCCCCGGTCGTCGTCACGCGCGGAGCCGTAGCCGTCGACCAGTCCGCGGCCTTCCGCGAGGACCCCGAGGTGCCGCTGGTGGTGCCCGAGGTCAACGCGCAGGCCGTACGGGCGCGCCCGCGCGGGATCGTCGCGAGCCCGGACTGCGTCACCGCCGCGATGATCGCGGCCCTGGGCGCGCTGCACGCCGAGTACGGGCTGGCCGACCTGACCGTGTCCTCGTACCAGGCCGCGAGCGCGGCCGGCCGGGCCGGCTCCGAGGCGCTGCGCCGCCAGCTGTCGCTGGTCGCCGGGACCTCCCTGGGCGAGCAGACCGGGGACGTGCGCCGCGCCGTCGGCGAGGAATCCGGTCCCTTCGCGGCCCCGCTCGCGCTGAACGTGGTGCCGTGGTCCGGCGAACTGCGGGGCGGCGGCTGGTCCTCGCACGAGCTGGCCGTACGGGCGCAGACCCGCCGGGTCCTGCACCTGGACGCGCTCCCGGTGGCGGTGACCTGCGTACAGGTGCCCGTGCTGACCGGGCATTCGCTGAGCGTACGGGCGCGGTTCGAGGCCGAGGTGGACGCCTCGCACGCCCGGGAGATCCTGGAGGCCGCGCCCGGCGTGGTCGTGGTGGACGATCCGGCGGCCGGGGAGTTCCCGACTCCGGTGGACGCCGCGGGGACGGATCCGGCGTGGGTGGGGCGGCTGCGGGCCTCGCTCGACGATCCGCGCTCCCTGGAGTTCTTCGTGTGCGCGGACAATCTCCGCAACGGGGCCGCCCTGAATGCCACTCAGATCGCGGAACTGATCGCTGGTGAATTCGCGTAATTCACTTTGTAGGATCAGTGCTGATCCCTTGATCAAGGTGATGGCCTGACTGCCGCCTGGACGGGCGGGGCAATCAGGAAGAGCGGGTGCGCATGAGGGCTATGGGGATTTTGCTGGTGAGGCGGCCTCACGCGTACAACCCTGGTGGGGGGACGCGTGTCCAACTGGCGTGGCAGAGGCACTTCTCGACTTCGCCGTCGTACCGGCGCGCAGCGCACTCGGTGCGCCGCTCCGGCCTTCCCGCGTGCCCGCGCCCGGCGGGTTCCCCGTGATCCTTCCCGTTCCGCCGGCCGCGGCCCCGCTCGCCGTGCCCTCCGCCGTACCGACCCGGGGCGGCCGCGTGCCCGCGCCCCGCGATAGCGCGGAGGCCGGGGGGAGCGGGGAGGAGGCGGCCGCCCAGTCCGCCGTCGCCGCGTCCGGGTCCGGGGCCGCGTCCGGGACCCCGTCCGCCGCTGCTGCTGCCGGGGCCGCGTCCGCGGACGCCGAGCCGGTGGTCGTCGCGGGCACCACGGTCGACCACCTCACCGAGACCTACCAGGCCCACTACCGCTCGCTGCTCGGCCTGGCCGCGCTACTCCTCGACGACACCGCCTCCTGCGAGGACGTCGTCCAGGAGGCGTTCATCCGGGTCCACTCGGCGCGCAACCGGGTTCGCGATCGGGACAAGACACTGGCGTATCTGCGCCAGACCGTCGTCAACCTCTCGCGCTCCGCGCTGCGCCGCCGCATCCTCGGCCTCAAGCTGCTCTCGAAGCCGATGCCGGACATGGCCAGTGCCGAAGAGGGCGCGTACGACCAGCTGGAACGGGACGATCTCATCAAGGCGATGCGCGGACTCCAGCGGCGTCAGCGCGAGGTGCTGGTGCTGCGGTACTTCGCGGACATGACGGAGGCCCAGGTCGCGGAGACGCTCGGCGTCTCGCTCGGCTCGGTCAAGGCGTACGGATCGCGGGGCATTGCCGCGCTGCGGGTGGCGATGGAGGCTGCGCAGTCATGATGGACGACCACACCCCGCCGGGCGGGGCGGGCGAGGAACAGGCGCTGCGGAGCCTGCTGCGCGGAGCCGTCGAGGGCCTGGAGCCGTCCGAGGGCGCGCTGGAGCGGCTGCGGCACGCCGTCCCCGTACGCAGGACCCGCAAGCGGCAGGCCCTCGTCGGGGCGGCCGCGGCCGCGCTGCTGGCCGGTACGGCCATCCCGGCGGCCCTGCACCTGCACATCACCGGCGGCGAGGGCTCCGCCGCCGACCACTCCGCCATGGCCGGCCACGGCGAGCAGCCCGGGACCACGGCCGGCGGCGGCACCTCCGATCCGCACCAGAACGGCGCGGGCGCGCAGCCCCAGCCCGGCAAGGCCGCCGGCAAGGGCGCCGAGACCGGCGGCGCCGGCGCCCGGCCCGACCCGCAGGAGGGCGGAGCCCCGGCCGGCGGCGGCACGGCCGGCCCGGACACCGCGGGAGCGACGGCGGGGGCCGGGGCCGGCACCGGCCCGCAGCCCCCGGTGGCGGCGGCGCCCGGCGTGCTCGGGTGCAGCGCCGAGCAGCTCGGGGTGCAGGGCAGCGCCAAGGCCCCCGAGGCCGACGGCAAGGTGTACGGCAGTTTCAAGGTCACCAACGTCTCGGCGCGCGGCTGCACGGTCATCGGCCCGGACACCGTGACGGCGGCCTCCGTGCCGGCCTCCGGGCCCGGGCAGTCCGCGGGGGTCACCGTGGTCGGCCACACGGCGGGGGACCCGGCGGCCGGGCTGCCCGACCCCTCGGCGGAGACGCCGCTGCTGCTGCTCCAGCCGTACACGGCGTACGAGGTCCGCTTCGCGTGGGTGCCCTCGGCGCAGTCCTGCCCGGCGGCCACGCCCGACCCGGTGACCAAGCCCCCGGTGGACGCCCCGGAGAGCGGGCAGGGCACGGCGGCCCGTGCCACGGGCCCGGAGCCGGAGAACGGCGGCAAGGTCCCGGAGCCGACCGGGGTGGAGGTGACGCACACCCCGCACACGGCGCTGCCGGGCGCGCCGACCACGCAGACGACGATCCCCGCGGCCTGCGGGGGGACGGTCTACCGGACGGGCGTCATTCCGCTGGACGCGCCGAAGCCGTAGCGGAAGCCGTGGACGCGGGCGAAGCCGAAGCCGCAGCGGGGTTCGCCGACCGGTCGGCGGTCTGCGGCAGCAGCCCCGCCTCGGCATCGCGCAGGGTCTCCACCTCGCGGCGGTAGAGCCGGAACCACATGAACAGCACGAACGCGGCGAAGACGAACCACTCGCCGGTGTAGCCGAGGTTCTGGAAGGCCTTCAGGTCCAGCCCGGTGTTGCTCGGCGCTTGCGCGGGCACCGGGGTCAGCCCGTCGGCCGGGGTCTGCACCGTCAGCCAGGCGTCGTAGAGCTCGTACGGCACGAGGTTGACCAGCGAGGCGGCACCGATCACCCCGAGCTGTCCGGCCGGCAGCCCGCCGTCGGCGTACACGCCCTTGCTGGTGGAGCTCTCCGAGGCCTGGAGCGCGCCCGTCACCTCGACCCGTCCGGTGGGTGCGGCCGGGGCCTTCGCCGTGTCGGCCGGGCCCGGCAGCCAGCCCCGGACCACCGGGACGGCCTTGCCGGAGTCGGTCTTGAGCAGGGTCAGGACGTAGAAGCCGCTCTTGCCGTCGAGCCGGCGCTCGGGCACGAGCAGCTGCTCGGCGTACTCGCCGGAGGCGGAGGCGAGGCGTCCGGAGGTCTTCTTGTCCACCGGGAGCAGCGACTCCAGCGGTGCGGCGGCCTCGGCGGCGGGCCGTCCGCCGGCCGCCTCCTTGTGGCTGTCGACGCGGTCCTCGAACCGGCCGAGCTGCCAGGTCCCCATGAACAGGCAGACGGGAACGGCGAGCGCGACGAAGACGTTGATCCCCCACCAGCGCGGGGTCAGGAGAAACCGGTGCACCCCACCACCGTACGGGGGGTGCACCGGATCACCGGGGCCGGGGCCGCCGCCGCGGCTCCGCCGGCGCCTACCGCGGCAGGTGCTTCCGTACGAACTCCAGCTCCATCCGGACCTGCTTGATCCGCTCCTCCACGACGAGCGAGCCGTGCCCGGCGTCGTACCGGTACACCTGGTGCACCGCCCCGCGCGCCGCCAGCCGCTCGACGTAGTTCTCGATCTGCCGGATCGGGCAGCGCGGGTCGTTGACGCCCGCCGCGATGTGGACGGGGGCCTTCACCGCGTCCACGTACGTGAGCGGGGAGGACGCCTCGAAGCGGTCCGGGACCTCCTCCGGCGTGCCGCCGAAGAGGGTGCGGTCCAGGGACTTCAGCGCCTCCATCTCGTCGTGGTACGCCGTGACGTAGTCGGCGACCGGTACGGCGGCCAGGCCCACGGCCCAGGCCTCTGGCTGCGTGCCGAGCCCCAGCAGGGCCAGGTAGCCGCCCCAGGAGCCGCCGGAGAGCACGAGGCGCGCCGGGTCGGCGAGGCCGGAGGCCACCGCCCACTCCCGGACGGCCGCGATGTCCTCCAGCTCGATCAGGCCGACGCGGTGCTTGAGGGCGTCGGTCCACTCGCGGCCGTACCCGGTCGAGCCCCGGTAGTTGACCCGGACCACCGCGAACCCGTGGTCCAGCCAGGCCGCCGGGGTCGCCGCGAAGGCGTCGCTGTCGTGCCAGGTCGGACCGCCGTGCACCTCGAAGATCGTGGGGAAGGGGCCGTCCCCGTGGCCCGCGGGCCGCTGCGCCAGCGCGTGGATCCGCCCGCCGGGGCCCTCCACCCACACGTCCTCCACCGGCACCGAGCCGGGCGGCCGGAACGTGGGGGTCCCCCCGGCGGTGGCCGGGGGAGGGTCCAGGACGCCCCCGCCCGCGGTGGACCGTACGGCCGAGGGCTCGGCCGCCGAGGACCACTGGTACTCCACCGTGCCGTCGGGCCGGGCCGTCGCACCGGAGACCGTGCCGGGCGGGGTCTGCACCCTGACGAGCTCCCGCGCGGCCAGGTCGTAGCGCCAGAGCTCGCTGCGCGCCGCGAAGCTGTGCGCGATCAGCAGCGCGGAGCCGTCCGGGTACCACTCGGCGCTGACGTCGCCCGGCAGCTCGATCGCGAGGTCCTGCTCGGCCCGGGTGGCGACGTCCCACACCATCGGCTCCCAGCGGCCGCGCCGCTGGTGGCCGACCAGGAGGCGGGTGTCCCCGGCGACCGGCGCGAAGCCGAGCACCTCCAGGCCCAGTTCCACCGTGCCGCCCCGGGAGTCGTCGAGCTCGGCGACGGTGGCCCCGTCGAGGGTGACCACGCGCAGCGCCGAGTGCATGGCGTCCCCGTGCTCGGTGTGCTCGATCGCGATCAGGGTCCCGTCGTGGGAGAGGTCGCCGACGCCGGCCGACTCCCGGTGCCGGTAGATCACCACGGGCTCCGCGGCGTCCGGCCGCACCACGTGGATGGTCGAGCCGTCCTCGTCGGTGGAGCGTCCGACGACCGAGGTCCCGTCGCGGCCGATGGCGAGCCCGGCGGGGTACGAGGGCTCCAGCCCGGGGGTGGCCGGCTCGTCGGGGCCGCCCCCGAAGGGCTGGCGCACCCAGGTGCCGAACTCGTCGCCGTCGGTGTCGGAGAACCACCAGATCCACTCGCCGTCGGGCGAGAGCGTCCCGTCGGTGGTCCCGTTGGGCCGGTCGGTGGCCTGCCGCTGGCTGCCGGTGGCCCGGTCCCAGGCGTAGAGCTCGTAGGTCCCGGTGGCGTTCGAGACGAAGAGCGAGCGGTCCGGAGCGTCCTCGGCCCAGTCGGGCAGCCCGACGCGCGGGGCCCGGAAGCGCTTCTCCCAGTCGGGCACGGCCGTGTTGTCAGTCATACCCCCCATGTAACCCGATTGGCGCTGCCGAATGGTCGTGGCGGACGGGAGGGGGCAGCGTGGGCGGGGTCCCACCCAGCCGTTTTCCAGTTCCAGTGAGGAGTGATCATGGCGAAGCAGCGCAAGGAACAGACTCACGAGGACCGTCGGTCGTCCGAATCCGGGATGCCGAGCAAGCCGGCGATGCTGGTCGAGGACGTGCGGGAGGCGCAGACGATGGCCATGAAGGAGGACCGGATGCGCGAGCAGCAGCGCCGCAAGGGCGGGCGCGGCTGACCCTCGATCCGGACGCGCGGTCCGTCTCCGCGAAGACGCGCTGATCCGATCCACCCGTCGTGGCCCGCGGTTTCCCCGGAAACCGCGGGCCACGGTCGTAGGGTGGCCGCATGCGGATGATCGTCCGGGGCGCCCGGCTGTTCCACTCCGAGGGTCTGTACGACGTCGAGGTCGCCGAGGACGGGCGGATCGCGCGGGTGCTCCCGTACGACGACCAGAAGGAGCCGCCGGCCACCGGCGTGCTGATCGAGGCGCACGGCGGGCTGCTCAGCGCCCCCTTCGTCGAGCCGCACATCCACCTGGACACGGCCCTGACCGCCGGGGAGCCGCGCCCGAACGCCTCCGGGACGCTGTGGGAGGGCATCGCCTGCTGGAGCGAGCGCAAGCGGACCCTGACCCGCGAGGACGTCATCGCGCGGGCCGTGCAGGTGCTGCGCTGGCAGGCGGCCCAGGGCGTGCTGCACGTGCGGACGCACTGCGACGTCACCGACCCGGCGCTCACCGCGCTGGACGCGCTGCTGGAGGTCCGCGACCGGGTCCGGGACGTCATGACCCTGCAGATCGTCGCGTTCCCGCAGGAGGGCGTCGTCTCCTTCCCGGACGGCGAGGCGCTGCTGCGCGAGGCGGTCTCCCGCGGCGCCGACGTGGTCGGGGCGATCCCGCACTTCGAGGACACCCGCGAGGACGGGGTCGCGTCGCTGGGCACCGCTTTCGCGGTGGCCGAGGAGCACGGCCTGCGCGTGGACGCCCACTGCGACGAGATCGACGACGAGCAGTCCCGGTTCGTGGAGGTGCTGGCCGCGCTCGCGCTGCGCACGGGGCTGCGGGAGCGGGCGACGGCCTCGCACACGACGGCGATGGGCTCCTACGGCGGTGCGTACAGCTTCAAACTCCAGCGGCTGCTGTCCCGCTCCGGGATCAACCTGGTCTCCAACCCCTTCGCCAACCTCAACCTCCAGGGCCGCTTCGACGGCTATCCCAAGCGGCGCGGCCTCACGCAGGTCAAGGAGATGCTGGCGGCGGGGGTCAACGTGGCCTTCGGCCACGACGACGTGATGGACCCGTGGAACGCGCTCGGCACCGCGAGCCCCCTCCAGACCGCCCTCGTCGGGCTGTACGCCGCCCAGCTCACGGGAGCGGACGAGATCCCGGTGGCGTTCGAGATGGTGACGGAGCGCGCGGCGCGGGTGCTGGGCCTGACGGACGCGGAGTACGGCATCTCGGCGGGCGCGCCCGCCTCCTTCGTGCTGCTGCCGGCCGAGACCCCCGCCGAGGCGGTCCGCCGCCAGGTCCGGCCGCGGTACGTGGTCGCGCGCGGGACCGTGCTCGCCGAGACCCCGCCGGCGCCGACCCGGCTGAACTGGCCGGGGGAACCGCCGGCGGAGGTGGACTTCCGCCGGTCGTAGGCCCGCGCCCGCTCCGGCGGTAGCCTGCGCGCATGTCGTGGGACGAGGACGGAACACCGCACCCGCTCGCGCTGCGCCGGACCGGCCGCAGCGAGCAGGAGCCGGACCGGCTGCCCGAGGTCCGGGAGCTGGAGGTGCTCGGCTGGGAGCCCGCGCCCGAGGACACGCTGTGGGTGTTCCTCCCGTACGTGTGGCCCCCGGCGGACCGGACCTGGATCCCGGACCGGTCCACCCACTGGGCGGTGGAGACCCGGCTGGACGGCCACGGGCACATCACCGACGTGGAGGCCGCCCCGCTCGCGGACCCCGATCTGCACGACCTCGACTGGGAGGCCGAGGAGGTCCTCACGGCCCTCGGGCTCCCGCGCCGGCCGCCGGGGCGCCTGTGGCTGCTGCGTCCGCCCGGCTCCCTGTCCACGCTCGGCGCGGTCCTCGACCACCTCCGGGCGCTCGCGCGGGAGCGCGGGGTGGAGGCGGCGCCCTCGGCCGCCTTCCTCGCGCTGGTCCGTGCCGAACTCGCCTCGCTGGCAGCCGAGTCCGGGACCGGTACGTAAGCAACAGGTAAGGACGGCACGGCGGTTCGCGCCCTTGCGCCGGTGAAAACGGGCGCCACCTCCGCCTCGCGAGGGGCGAGATTGCAGCCGCGACCCCGGGAAGGCAAATATTTCTTCCCCGCCGACAGCCCGCGGCACGGTCGCGTATGGCGAGAATCGGTGGTTTGTACCCGCCTCGGGCATGCCTTCCGGGCGCTCCCGTGCGCGGGAGCGCCGTCACACGGGCGCGGCCCGGTCCGCCGCGCGGGGTGGGTTTCCGCGGCTCAACTGGGCCGTACACGTATCCTGATGTGCTCTTTACGGACAGTAAGCCCCTGAATGTAAAGTCCACTTCGCGCCACCAGATTGTTCTGGACTCAACTGAAGGTTTGTCAATATGCTGGCCCGTGCCGAAGTTCAGGACTTCTGCATGGCCAGCCGATTCTTCGGGTGAGCCGGAATTGGCCCCGGGGCCGGAGATCACCTTTCCGGGGCGTGCCGCCCGTTCCGACGCCGTGGCGGCGATCCAAGGAGAACCAGAGCGCGCCGTCATCCGATGATCTCGGTCGCGGCGGGCCGAGACGGGGAAGGGCCGTGCCTCATGACGTATGACACCTCCGGGGTAATCGCCGAGCTCAAGAGCCGCAATCTGCTCCCGGACGCGTACGAGACGGTGTTCGCGAGCGGTTCCCTGATCAGGGGCTGGGGCAATCCCACCAGCGACCTCGACGTCCACGTCGTCACCCGGGACGTCTGGACCAGCACGATCGACGAGACCAACCACGTCGCGCTCGAACCCAACACGCTCCAGTACGAGGGCACGTTCGTCGACGGCCGCCGGTGGGACGTCGAGTACTGGACCGCGTCCCAGATCGAACAGGTCCTCTCGAAGGTCTCCCAGGAGCAGTTCGCCGACGGCCGGGGCACCTGGCGCACGCTGAGCTACCACGAGATCGCCCTGCTGGAGCGGCTTCCGTACGCCGCGGCCGCCGACGACGGCGCCTGGCTGGAGGGCACCCGGAAGCGGCTCGCCGCCTCGGCCCACCGCTCGGTGCTGATCGTGAACTCGCTCAAGCAGGCCGACAGCTACACGGAGGACGCGGCCGGCCAGATCGCCCGCGGCGATCTGTACAGCGCGGTCATCGCGACGAAGAACGCCTTCAACCACTCGGTGGACGCGCTCCAGGCCAGCCTGGGCCAGTTCGGCAGCCTGTGGCCGAAGTGGCGGGCCCGGCGGATGGAGATCCTCGACCCCGACGTGCTGCCGTTCGACGCGTACTGGGCCATCGAGACGATGCGCTCCTTCGATCCGGACCATCCGCGCAAGTGGGTCGAGGAGACCGTCGCCGTCTGCCAGCGGATCTCCATGGAGGTGTCGGTCTGATGCCGCTCGACGAACCGCCGCTCGGCAAGGACGTGCAGGTGGGGCCGGGTTCGGTGGCCTCGCTCCCGCTGAACGTGAAGATCCGCAACCACCGCGGCACGACGGTGGTCGGCGGGTACGAGCACTTCTTCGAGCTGACCGCGTCCGCCGCCCACATCTGGCGGCAGATCGACGGGAAGCGCACCGTGAGCGATATCGCCGCGCTGATCGCCCAGGAATACGACATCGATCAGGAATCCGTGGTGCAGGACATCGTCGAGCTCTTCACGGAACTCGCGCAGCACGATGTCGTGAACATCGACCAGGGTGATTCCCGGGGCTGAATCAGTTCGGGGGTCACCACCCCTGCGTATTTTCCCGTGGGCGAGACATTACGGGGGCCATCACATGCTGGACGATCTCCAGTTCGATGTATTCGGTCCGCTGACCGTACGGCGGAACGGAGAATTATTGGAAATTCCGCGGGCCAAGCACCGCGTCGTTCTGGCGGCCCTGCTGCTGCACGCCCCCCGCACGCTCACCGCGGAGGAGCTCATCCAGCAGCTGTGGGGCGGGGAACCCCCGCTGACCGCACGCAAGACCCTCCAGGGGTACATCGCCCGCCTGCGCAAACTGCTGGGCGCCGACGCGGTCGTCAGCCGGGCCTCCGGCTACGCGATCGCAATCGGTGCCGAGCGGCTCGACCTCGACCGGTTCAATACCTTCCTGCAGAAGGCGGAACTCACCACCGAACCCGCCGAGCGCGCCCGGCTCTTCCGGTCGGCGATGGAGCAGACCAACGGCACCCCGCTCGTCGACATCCCCTCCGAATACCTCCAACAGGGCGACGGGGCGGCCCTGCTTGAACGCTGGCTGAATGCCACGGAAAGCTGGGCCGACGCCGAAATGGCGGTGGGCCGTCACGCCGACGTGGTGCCCCGGCTCAGGGCGCTCGTATCGGAACACCCGTTCAGGGAAAGCGCGTGGGGCCGGCTCATGACGGCCCTGTACCGGGCGGGCCGCCAGGGCGAGGCCCTCGCCGCGTACCAGGAGGCCCGGCGGCTGCTGGCGGACGAGCTCGGCGTGGAACCCGGCGAGGAACTCCGCGCCGCCCACGGGCGGATACTCGCCGGTCCCACCCGGTCCGCGACGGAGCCGGCGCCCTCTCGGCCCGCCCCGGCCGGCCCCCGTCCGGAGGCCGCCGAAGCCCCTGCGCGCCGGGGCCGCCCGTACACCCTCCCGCCGCGCCTCGCCGAGTTCGCCCGCCCCGGCATCGAGACGGAGCTGATCCGGCGGCTGCGCGACGTCTCCCGGGAGGGCGCGGAGCGCACCGTCCCGCAGACGCTCAACCTGTACGGGGCCGCCGGAGTCGGCAAGACCACCATGGCGGTCCGGGTCGCCCACGCCGTCAGCCCCGCCTTCCCCGACGGCCAGCTGTACGTCGAGCTCCAGCGCGGCGACGCCTTCCGCGAGCCGGCGGACGTGCTCGGCGAGCTGCTCCGCGCGCTCGGCGTCGGCCCCGGCGCCGTGCCCGCCGACTCCGGCGAACGGGTGGCCCTGTACCGGGGGCTGCTCTCCCACCGGCGCGTGCTGATCGTGCTGGACGGGGCGCGCGACGAGGCGCAGGTACGTCCGCTGCTGCCGGCCTCGCCGACCTGCGCGGCCGTGGTGACCAGCCTGGAGATGCTGTCCACCCTGGGCGGCACCCGGCACGTGCGCCTCGGACTGCTGACCGCGGAGGAGTCCCGCGAGATCCTGGCCCGGATGCTCGGCCGCGAGCGGGTGGCGGCGGAGGAGGGGGCCGCGCAGGACCTGGTGCGGTACTGCGGCCGGCTGCCGCTGGCGATCCGGATCGTCGGGGCGCGCCTGCTGGAGCGCCCGCACTGGCGGCTGGAGACGCTCGCCCGGCGGCTGGAGTCGGAGCGCAGGAGGCTCGACGAGCTGGCGGTCGGCGACCTCGGCGTCCGCGACAGCCTGGCAGTCGGCTACGCGGCGCTGGAGGTCCCGGAGCGCAGGGCGTTCCGGCTGCTCAGCCTGCTGGAGACGGCCTCGTTCCCGGTCCGGGTGGCCGCGGCCGCGCTGGGGCTGCCGGACGACCGCACGGAGGAGACCCTGGAGCGGCTGACCGCGCAGCACCTGCTGGAGGCCGACTTCGTCAAGGGCAGCGGGGTGCGCTTCTCGTACCACCCGCTGGTCCGGCTGTACGCGCGGGAGCTCACGTTCGACGTGGACCCGATGCCGAGCCGGCACGGCGCGGTGCAGAACGCGCTGGCCGCCTGGTACGCGAGACCGGCCGGAGCGCTGGTCCCGCTGCGGGCCACTCCCTCCGCGGGCGGCCCGGCGGCCCGCACCGAAGCCGTCGCCGCCGCGGCGAGCCCGTTGCCACCGGAGCTCGGCTTCACCGCCTGAGCCCCGTGAGACCCGCAAGACCGCGAGACCCGCAATCCCGCGAGACCCGCAAGTCCCGTGAGTCCCGCAAGTCCAGTGAGACCCCCGAGCCCCATTCCCCCCCACGTCCCGTCCCCCGCCGTGCCGTCCGACGGGGAGATCCGAGGAGAACCGACCTTGATCGAACGCTATTCCACCCCGGAGCTGGCCGAGCTTTGGACCGAGGAGCACAAGTACGCCACCTGGACGCGCGTCGAGGTACTGGCGACGACCGCCCAGGCCGAACTCGGCGTCGTGGACCAGGGCAGCCTGGACGACATCCGCCGCGCCCCCGTCCCCGCCGTCGCCCGGGTCCGCGAGCTGGAACTCACCCGCGACCACGAGGTCCTCGCGTTCCTCGCGGCCTACACGGAGACGATGCCGGCCGCTTCCGCGCGCTGGGTGCACCACGGGATGACGAGCTACGACCTCGTCGACACCGCCCTCGGACACATCCTGGCGCGCTCGTGCGACCACGTGCTGAATGCCGCCCGTACGTTCGCCGAACTGCTCGTGGAGCGCGCCCTGGAGCACTGGGACACGGTGTGCATCGCCCGCACCCACGGCATCCACGCCGAGCCCACCACCTTCGGGCAGAAGCTCGCCGTGCACGCCTTCGCCCTCCACCGCAGCATCGCCCGGCTGACCGCCGCCCGGGCCGCCGTGGCCGTCGGCACCGTCTCCGGGCCGGTCGGCACGTACGCGCACATCTCCCCGTACGTCGAGCAGTGGGTCTGCGGGCAACTCGGCCTCGGCGTCGAGCCGATGCCCACCCAGGTCGTGGCCCGGGACCGGCACGCCGAGCTGCTCTCCGCGCTCGCCGTGACGGGCGCCGTCGTCGAGCAGTTCGCCCTGGAGATGCGGATGCTCCAGCGCACCGAGGTCGGGGAGGTCGACGAGCCGCGCACCAGCGCCTACCAGGGGTCGAGCGCGATGCCGCACAAGCGGAACCCGACGACCAGCGAGCGGCTGTGCGGTCTGGCCCGGATCCTGCGCTCCAATGCCGGCGCGGCCTACGAGAACGTCGCGCTGTGGCACGAGCGGGACCTCGCGCACTCCTCCGTGGAGCGGGTCATCCTGCCCGACAGCCTGACCGTGGCCCACTACCAGCTCGTCTCGGCCGCCGGACTGCTGCGCGGGCTGCGGGTGTTCCCCGAGCGCATGGCGCGCAACATCGACGCCACCCGGGGCCTGGTCTACAGCTCCGAGGTGTTCCTGGACCTCGTCGACGGGGGCCGGGACCGCGAGGAGGCCTACCGGCTGGTCCAGGCCGCGGCCACCGAGGCGTGGGAGCGCGGCACGAGCCTGGCCGAGGGCCTCGGCTCCCGCGGTGTGGACGTCACCGCCGATCACATGGACCCGCGGCGCTTCCTCGGAAACCGCGACCACCTCAAATCCCGGCTGAACGAACTGAGCAAGGAGCTGCAGCAGCATGTGGAAGTGTGAGCCCGTCGTCGGTGCCAGCCTCGACGTCGCCGAAGTCACCGCCCTGTACCGCGCGTCCACCCTCGGCGAGCGCCGTCCCGTCGAGGACGTCGAGCGGTTCACCCGGATGCTGGCCGGCGCCAACCTCGTGATCACGGCCCGCCTCGACGGGCGGCTCATCGGCATCGCGCGCTCGATCACCGACGGCTCGTACGTCACGTACCTGAGCGACATCGCCGTGGACGCCGAGTTCCAGCGCCGCGGCGTGGGCCGGGACCTGATCCGCGCCACCCGGGAGGCCGCGCCGCAGGCCAAGCTCGTGCTCCTCTCGGCCCCGGCCGCCGTCGCGTACTACCCGCACCTCGGGTTCAGCCGCCACGAGTCCGCATGGACCCTCGATGCGCTCGGCTGAACCCGGGGACCGCGGGGCGGGCCGTCCCGCCCCGATCCCGAACCGCCGTCGAATGACGTTCCGTAGGTGACGACAATGCAGCTGAAGACGCCCGGATTCGATGCCCAGGTCAAAGCGGCCGCCGAACGGGCCCGTGCCTGCGGCCTGGCCGCCGACGCGATACGGATAGCGGCCACCCTCGACGGGATGGTCCCCGAGCAGATCGGCCGAGCGGCCATGGGGCTCGGCGAGCGCGTGTACACGGAGATCGCCGAGTCCCAGGTCGCGGGCTTCGCCCCGACCGGCGGCCCCGACACCGCGGCGGACGAGGGCGGCGGGGACCTGCTGGTCCTGACCGGGACCGGGCGGCTGCGCGTCGTCCCGGCCGGCACCCGGCCGGCCGGCCCCGAGGAGGCCGAGCCGCTCGGCACCCTCAAGTGGCAGAACAGGCCGGAATCCCTGGGCCGGCTGTGGGCACTGGCCCAGGACGTCCAGCGGATCCAGTTCGAGGAGGTCCACCGCTGGCTCGCCCAGCAGGACGCCGGTTCCGTCCGGGAGCGGATCGACGCGGTGGGCCACGCGCTGCTCCACATGGCCCCCGTGCTGCTGTACGTGGGCGACCGCTTCTACAGCAACCTCGGCAAGTTCAGCAATCTGCCCGGCCGTTCGCTGGCCGCCGGGGCGGAGCGCTCCGTGCTCACCGCGCTCCGGGCAGCCCCGGCCGCCCGGTGGGCCCCCGAGGACGCCACCTTCGTGGTCTGCCTGAACGCGCTCATCAGCTCGGGCTCCCCCGTCCGGGCCGAGGAGTTCAACGGGGTACAGCTCACCCCGGACCTGCTCGCGGGCTTCCTCCGGGAACGCATCGAGACGTACGGGGCCCCGGTCCCGGACCTCGCCGGCCGGCCGACGGGCGCCGCGCTCGACGCCCTGGCCGCCGCCTGCGCCGCCGCGCGGGCGGAGCGGTTACGCGCGGGCGCCGTGTTCTACCGCGAGATCAACGGTGCCTCCCTGCACAAACGCGAGCGGATCATGGCCGAGCCGCTCGGCTGGGACGAGCTCCCGGCGCCGGTGGCGGGGCTGCTCTCCGGCGCCGCGGGCCGGCCCTTCCCCGTGGCGGCCGCGCCCGCGACGGTACGGGCGTACGCCGGGGAGGTCGTGGAACGCGTCGTACGGCTCGCCGCGCCCACCGGGTTCACCAGCGCCTACGAGGGGTTCCTCCACCGCTTCTTCGAGACGCTGGCCGGGGCACTGGACTGCGACGTCGTGATGGGCCGGGGACCCAAGAGCGTCGCCGTCCTGCACAGCGGCCACCCGGCCGAGGACCGGATCGCCCTGGCCACCCGCGATTTCTACTGCTGCGTCGCGCCCGGCGCCGCGTTCGCCGGGAAGTTCGCCGAGGACCGGGCCGCCCTCGCCCGGACCCTCTCCGCGTACAGCGCGCGGATGCGCTACAACACCTGGCACTACCTGCCGCACAGCATGTCGTGGACCGAGGAGTCCCCGGGCCGCGACGACTGGTTCTTCGCGCCGATGACGGCCGACATCACCAACTGGTCCGACCAGCACCACACCGGGCACGTCACCTTCGGCGTCCGGCACGCCCTGCGCATCCCGCTCGGCATCGTGCTGGAAGGCGCGTACCGCCCCGGCCTCTACGACCTGCGGCTGCTGCGCACCTCAGGCGCCGAGTTCGGGCAGGGCGACCTGCGGGCGGCCATGGTGGCCGGCCGGATCCAGGCGCTGCTGCACCAGGCGGCCGCCGACCGGGGCCTGGAGGTCCGCGATTTCGACAACGGCTGGTACCGGGATTTCCATGGCGCCTGACCTGCCCGCCCCACCTGCCCTGCCCGCCCCACCTGACCCGGCCGCATCGCCGTTCGCCGGCATCCGGGCTCTCCGCGCCGCCTACGGGGACGGCAGCCTGCTGCCCTCGGAGCACCTCGCCGCCACCTTCGGGCTGCTGGACCGGTGGGAGCCCCGGATCGGCGCCTTCCTCACGCTCGCCCGTGAGCGCGCCACCGCCGAGGCCGAGGCCGCGGACCGGCTGCTCCACCGGTACGGGAACGCCGTCTGGCGGGACCGGCCGCTGCTCGGCATGCCCGTCTCCGTCAAGGACCTGACCCCGACGGAGGGGATCCGGACCACCCGCGGCTCCCTCCTGAACGCCGACGCCGTGCCCGGCCGGGACGCCCCGGCCGTGGCCCGGCTGCGGGCGGCAGGCGCGATCGTCATCGGCAAGACCAACACCTCCGAGGGCGGCTGGAGCGCGGCCGGCGCCAACCGGCTCCAGGGCCCGACCCGCAATCCGTGGGACCCCGCCCGCACCCCCGGCGGCTCCAGCGCCGGTGCGGCCGCCTCGGTGGCCGTGGGCATCGGGGTCGGCGCCACCGGCACCGACGGCGCCGGGTCGATCCGCATCCCCGCCGCCTTCTGCGGGGTCGTCGGGTTCAAACCCACGCTGGGCCGGATCCCGTACGTGCCCCAGAGCCCGGACGAGCTGTCCCATCTGGGGCCGCTGACCCGGACGGTGGCCGACGCGGCCCTGCTCACCCAGGTGATGTCCGGCTACGACACCGCCGACCCGCTGTCCTTCGGGGTACCCGGCGAGCCGGCCGGGGACCTGGAGGAGGCGGCCGGGCTCCTGCCCCGCCTGCGCATCGGCTGGATCCCCTCGCTCGGCGATCCCGCCCCGCCGCCCGGCATCGCGGCCGTCGCCCGGCGGGCGGTGGAGGCGCTGGCGGACCGGGGGCACGCGGTCGAGGAGATCCCGCCGCCCTTCGAGGACCCGTACCCGGCCCTGGAGACGATCCTGGCGGGCTGGGAGGCGGCCGCCCACCCCCGGGACCTTGACGAGGTCGCGGACCGCCTCGACCCCGGCCGGCTCCGCGTCATCCGGTACGGGCGCACGCTCAGCGCCGCCCGGCTGGCCCGGGCGTACGAGGCGCGCGGCCGGCTGCGGGCCCTCAGCCAGGCCCTGATGGAGCGGTACGACCTGCTGGCCATGCCGACCGTGGCCATCGCGCCGTTCGCCGCCGACCTGCACGAGCCGCCGGACCCGGTCCGCAAGGGCGCCCTGTCCTGGCTGGCGTGGGCCCCCGAGGCCTACACCTTCAACCTGACCGGCCAGCCCGCCGTGTCCGTCCCGGCGGGGCTGTCGCCCGAGGGCCTGCCCGTCGGACTCCAACTGGTCGGCGGGCGGGGCGAAGACCTGCGGGTCCTGGCCGCCGCGTACCAGCTGGAGCAGGTGCGGCCCTGGCACCACCACTACGCGGAGCTCTCGGCCCGATCGCCGGAACCGGAAGAGGAATCGACATGACCAAGGCCACCACCGCCCGCGAGGCCGACGAGCGCCGCTACGCCCGCTTCGCCACCGGCAGCGTCGGCTTCGTCGAGCGCCACGGCCTGTGGAGCGCGGACCAGCGGGCCGCCGCGCAGGCCGTGGAGGAGACCCTGGCGGGCCTGGAGTTCGTCCGGGTCGGCTTCGGCGATCCGCACGGGCTGATGCGCTCCAAAACCCTGACGGTCGAGGCCTTCCGCACGGCGCTGCGCAACGGCATCGACATGAGCCCGGGCCCCTTCGTCTTCGACACCGGGCACGCCGTGGGCGTCGACTTCTTCGCGCCCGGCGGCGGCATCGGCGTACCCGAGCTGACCGGCGCCGGCGATTTCCTGATCGTCCCCGATCCGCTCACCTTCAAGGTGCTGCCGTACACCGAGGCGGCCACCGGCTGGGTCATCGCCGACGAATACCTGCGCGACGGCACCGCCCACCCGCTCTCCAGCCGCGCCGTGCTGCGCCGCCAGTGCGCCCGCGCCGCCGGGCGCGGCCTGAGTTTCGTCGTCGGCCTGGAGGTGGAGTGGTACGTGACCCGGCTGGCCGGCGCGGAACACGGCCCGGGGGCCGCCGCGGCGGTCGGCGGATTCGGCGTCCAGGGCGAACCGCCCGCCGTGGAACCGGTCAACAGCGGCTACCAGTTCAACCTGGACACCTTCACCGACGGCCTGATGCACCTGATCACCCCGCTCGCGCGGGCCCTGCGCGGACTCGGGCTGCCGCTGCGCACCGTCGAGCACGAATCCGGCCCGGGCCAGCTGGAGTTCACGTTCAGCCCGATGAACGGCCTCGACGCCGCCGACGCCATGCTGCTCTTCCGTACCGTCGCCAAGCAGATCTGCGCCCGCCTCGGCCACCACGCCTCCTTCATGGCGCTGCCCCGGCTGGAGCGCTTCGACCCGAGCGGCTGGCACCTGCACCAGTCGCTGTTCGACGCGGCGGCCGACCGCAACGTCTTCGTCCCGCTGCCGGGCGAGGGCGGCGCGCTGCTGTCGGACGAGGGCCTCGGCTATGTCGCCGGGCTGCTCGAACACGCCGCGGACACCGCCCTGTTCTGCATCCCGACCGTCAACGGGTACCGGCGGCTCGACGAGCAGTTCTCGCTCTCCCCGGACCGGGTCGTGTGGAGCGCCGAGAACCGGGGCGCCCTGGTCCGGATCCTCGGCGGTCCCGGCGAGGAGTCGACGCACGTGGAGAACCGCATCGGCGAGCCCTGCGCCAACCCGTACCTCTACCTCGCCGCGCAGCTCGCCGCCGGGCTGGACGGCATCGAGCGCGGGCTGCGGCCGGGCGCTCTCGCCGAGGACCCGCACGCCCCCACGGCGGCGGCGCTGCCGCGCGATCTCGCGGAGGCGGTGGCGGCGATGGAGGGCAGCGCGCTGGCCCGGGACCTGCTGGGCAAGCCGCTCCAGGACTGCCTGGCGCAGCTCAAGCGCAGCGAGGTGGCCCGGTACGGGGAGTGGCTGGCCGTCGCGGGGCCCGCCGGCCCGGGCGAGATCACCGCATGGGAGCACCGTGAGTACTTCGGCACGTACTGACGAACACGGCGACGGGGAGGGCCGGCTGACGGTCTGCGTCATCGGGTCGGGCCCGCGGGGGCTGTCCGTCCTGGAGCGGCTGGCGGCCAACGCGGACGAGCTGCTGCCGCCCGGGGTGCGGCTGCGGGTCCACCTCGTCGACCCGCGGCCGGGCAGCGGGCAGGTGTGGCGCTCCGACCAGTCGCGCCACCTGCTCATGAACACGGTCGCCTCCCAGGTGACCCTGTTCACCGATGACAGCGTGACGATGGACGGCCCGGTGCGGCCCGGCCCCAGCCTGGCCGTGTGGGCCGCCGACCCCGCCCAGCACGGCGGCGCCTCCCCGGCCGGGGACGAGGTGCCGGGGCCCGACGGCTATCCCACCCGGGCCCTGTACGGGCGCTACCTGGAGTGGGTGCTGCGCGGCGTGGTCCGGCGGAGCCCGGCGGACATCCGGACCCACCCCGCGCGGGCCGTCCGGCTCGACGCGGATCCGGCCGGTCCCGGCGCCCGCGCGCCCGGCCGCGACCGGGTGACCCTGGACGACGGCACGGTGCTGTCCGGGCTCGACGCGGTGGTCCTGGCCCAGGGGCACCTGCCGGTCTCCCCGGCCCCCGCCGAGGCCGCCCTCGCGCGCTTCGCGGCCCGCCGCGGGCTCTGCTACCTGCCCCCGGGGAACCCCGCCGAGGCCCGGCTCGACGGGATCGCGCCCGGGGAGCCGGTCCTGCTGCGCGGCCTCGGGCTCAACTTCTTCGACCACATGGCCCTGCTGACGGAGGGCCGCGGCGGGGTCTACGAAGCCAAGGACGCCGGGCTCGTCTACCACCGCTCCGGGCACGAGCCCGTGCTGTACGCGGGATCGCGCCGGGGGGTGCCGTACCAGGCGCGCGGGGAGAACCAGAAGGGCGCGCACGGCCGCCACCGCCCGCTCGTCCTCACCCCGGCGGCGGTGGCCCGGCTGCGCCGGGGGCCGCGGCGGCCCGGCTTCCGGAGCGACATCTGGCCGCTGGTCGCCCAGGAGGTCGAGACCGTCCACTACGCCGCCCTGCTGCGGGCCGGCGGCCGCCCCGAGGCCGCGGCGCACCTGCTCGAACGGAGCGCCGGCGGGCCCTGGACCGCGTACGAGCGCGACCGGCTGCTCGACGCGCTGGGCGTGCCGCCCGGGCGGCGCTGGGACTGGGACCGGGTCGCCCGGCCCTGCGCGGACCGCGTCTTCGCCGACCGCGCCGCGTTCACCGGGTGGCTGCTGGAACACCTGCGCCGGGACGTGGCCGAGGCGCACGCCGGGAACGTCGACGGCCCGTACAAGGCGGCCCTGGACGTGCTGCGCGACCTGCGCAACGAGGTGCGGCTGCTGGTCGACCACGGCGGGATATCCGGCGCCGATTACCGAGACGAACTGACCGCCCGCTACGGGCCGTTGAACGCCTACCTGTCGATCGGCCCGCCGCCGCGCCGGATCCGGGAGGCGATCGCGCTGATCGAGGCCGGTGTGCTGACCGTCCTGGGCCCGGGGGCGGAGTTCGGCGCGGACGAGGCCGCCGGCCGTTTCACCGCCCGCTCGCCCCGGGTCGGCGGGGGCGCGGTGCACGCGCGGGCGTTCATCGACGCGCGGCTGCCCGAGCCCGATGTGGTGCGCACCGAGGACCCGCTGCTGGGGTACCTGTACGCCACCGGCCAGTGCGTCCCGTACGTGATCGACGGCGAGGACGGCCCGTACCGGACCGGCGGGATCGCGGTCACCGAGCGCCCGTACCACGTCATCGACGCGGCGGGGGCGGCGCACGAGCGGCGCTTCGCGTACGGCGTGCCCACCGAGGGCGTGCACTGGGTGACCGCGGCCGGGGCCCGGCCGGGCGTCGACTCGGTGATCCTCGGCGACTCCGACGCCATGGCCCGCGCCGTCCTCGGCCTCGCCCGCGGGGCGGACCGCCGCTTCGACTCGCTGACGAGGAGCACCACCTGATGGACCGCCCCACGACACCTCCGGACACGGGTCTCCTTTCGCCGGTCCGGGCCGGTACCGCCACCGAGGCGGCCCTCACCGACACCGCCTGGGCCCAGGCGATGCTCGACGCCGAGGCCGCCCTGGCCCGGGCCCAGTCCCGGCTGGGCACCGTGCCCGCGAAGGCCGCCGAGACGATCACGGCGTGCGCCCGGGCGGGGGCGATCGACCTGCCCGCGCTGGCCGTACGGGCGCGCGGGGCCGCCAACCCGGTGGTCGCCCTGGTCGAGGAGCTGACGGCGCTGGTCGCGGCCGCGGACCCCGCGGCGGCGGAGTACGTGCACCGCGGTTCCACCAGCCAGGACGTCCTCGACACCGGCGCGATGCTGGTCACGGCCCGCGCGCTGCGCCTCGTACGCACCGAGCTCGACCGGACGGCCGAGGCGCTGGCCGGGCTGGCCGACGCGCACCGGGGGACGCCGGCGGTGGCCCGGACCCTCGGCCAGCACGCCGTCCCCACCACGTTCGGCCTCAAGGCGGCGGGCTGGCTCGTCGCCGTGGTCGACGTACGGCGCCGGGTCGGGGCCCTGCTCGACGGGGGGCTGCCGGTCCAGCTCGGCGGGGCCGCGGGCACCCTCGCGGGCTATCTGGAGTACGCGCGGCTGACGCCGGCCCGGGCGGGCGCGGCCGCCGGTACGTACGGGGACACGGACGCCGGTACGCACGCGGACACGGCCGCCGGCGCGTACGCCGGGGAGCTGATCGCCCTCTTCGCCGCCGAGACGGGACTCGCGGAGCCCGTCCTGCCCTGGCACACCCTGCGCACCCCGATCGGCGACACGGGCGCCGTCCTCGGGCACGCCGCCGCGGCGCTCGGTAAGTTCGCCACCGATGTGCAGACCCTGGCCCGCACCGAGCTCGCCGAGGTGGCCGAACCCGCCGGGGCCGGCCGCGGCGTCTCCTCCGCCATGCCGCAGAAGCGCAACCCGGTGCTCGCCGCGATGATCCGCTCCGCCGCCCTCCAGGTGCCCCCGCTGGTCCTCACGCTGACGCAGTGCGCGGCCGCCGCCGAGGACGAGCGGCCCGCCGGGGCCTGGCACGCCGAATGGCAGCCGCTGCGCGAGGCGCTGCGACTGGTGGGCGGGGCCGCCTGCACCGCGGCGGAGCTGGCCGAGGGGCTGGAGGTGCGTCCCGCGCGGATGGCGGCCGGCCTGCGGCTCACCGGCGGGGCCGTCGTCACCGAGCGGCTGGCCGCCGCGCTGGCCCCCGTACTCGGCAAGGCGGGCGCGAAGCGCCTGGTCGCCCGGGTGGCCGTGGACGCGGCGACGGCGGACCCCGCGGACTCCCTCGTCGGGCGGCTCCTCGCCGCCGCACCCGAACTGGCCGGGGAGTTCACCGCCGCGCAGCTGGAGCGGCTGCTCGACCCGGCCGAGTACACCGGCGCCGCCGGGGCGCTGATCGAGCGGGCTCTCGCCTACCACCGCGGCAGCACCGCATGACTTCCGTACGGCGATGGCCCGTGGCGGATCTTCCGAAGGGATGTGAACAGTGATCGTTGCGATGGACGGACCCGACGGCGCGGGCAAGAGCACGCAGGTCAAGCGGTTGCAGAGCTGGGCCGAGGGCCAGGGCCTGTCGTTCCGCGTCGTCGGCAAGTGGCAGGTGTTCGCGGAGTCGGAGGTACCGCAGGCCCGCTTCCTGCGCGGCACCACCCTCGACGAACTGCGGGTCTGCATCGCCGAGATGCCGAACCCGGCCCGGATGCTCTTCCTCGGCTGGCTCAACACCCTGGCCGCGGAGCGCGCCCGCGCCGCCGAGGCGGACCTCGTCGTCCTCGACGGCTACTGGGTCAAGCACGCCGCCACCGAACTGCTGGCGGGCTGCCCCCAGGAGCTCGTGGACGCGATCGTCCACGCCATGGCCCCGGTGGACAGCGTCGTCTTCTTCGACGTCACCCCCGAGGAGGCGCTGCGCCGCAAGAAGGGCGACATCACCCCGTACGAGTGCGGCCGCGACCCGGAGTGCCGGCCGGAGAGCTTCCTGTCCCACCAGGCGGCCGTCCGGGAGGTCATGCTCGACTGGGCGGCCCGGCGCGGCTGGGACGTCGTACGGGCGAACACCGCCGAGGCGGCGGCGCAGCAGCTGCGCAAACTGCTGGCGCCCAAGCTGGGGGTCGAGGTCAACCCCCGCCCCGCGGAGGCCGCTCCCCGTCCCGCAGCCGTCGACGCCCCGGCGGGCCACTGATGCCGAGCGACGGACGGAGCCTGAGACGCGGCCTGGCGGCCGCACTGTTCGTCCGCTACCTCGGGGCGGGCAGCTGGGCCCCTCTCCAAGTCCTGTTCTTCGTCCGGTCCGTGGGCCTGTCCACGGGCAACGTGGTCATGGGGCTGACGGCGGCCGGGCTCGCGGGCCTGGTCGCCGGGCCGCTCGTCGGCCGGCTCGCCGACCGGTTCGGGCCGCGCGAGGTGGGCATCGCCGGACTGGTCGCCCAGGCGGCCGCCGCCGGCGCGCTGCTGCTCGTGGAGGGCATGGCCGGGTTCCTCGTGGTGATCACCCTGATCGCCCTGGGGCGCGGCGCCTTCCCCGCGATCAGCGGCGCGCTGATCGCGTACGTCGGCGGTGAGGACCGGGTCGCCTACCGGGCACGGATCTACTCCCTCCAGAACCTCGCGATGGTCTCCGGTTCGCTGCTCGGCGGGCTGGCGCTGCAGGCCGACACCCGGACCGCGTACGTGATCGCGATCTGCGCCGACGTCGTCTCGTACCTCGTCGCCGCGGTGCTGGTGGCGCGGCTGCCGCACCTGCCGCCGATCCCCAAGGAGCCGGGCAGCGGCCGCCACTACGCGCTCGCCGACCGCCCGTTCCTCGCCGTCAGCGTGCTCGCGGGCACCCTCGTCATGTTCGACGTCTTCATGACGGTGCTGATGCCGGTGTGGATCGCCGAGTACACGAAGGCGCCGCGCTGGACGGTGTCGCTGGTCTTCGCGCTGAGCTGCGCGCTGGTGGTCCTGCTCCAGACCAAGGTGGCCAAGGGGGTCGAGACCCCGCGCGACGGTGCGCTGGCCATGCGGCGCAGCGGGCCCGTCATCGCCGTGGCCATGGCCCTCGTCTTCGCCGCCGCGCACCTCCCGATGTACGCGGCGATGGGGCTGATCCTGATCGGCACGGCGGCGCTGACCTTCGGGGAGATGCTGTTCACGGCGGGGGAGTACGCCCTGTCGTTCGGGCTGGCCCCCGAGCACGCGCAGGGCGAGTACCAGGGCGTGTTCTCCGTCGGGGTCGGCATCGGCGGTGCGGTCGCGCCGACCGTGCTGAACGCGCTGTGCCTGGGCGCGGGCCCGGTGGGGTGGGCCGTGCTCGTCACCCTCATGGTCGCGGCCGGGGCGGCGGTGCCGCCGGTGGCTGCGATCGCGGAGCGCGGGCGCGACCAGCGGGAGGGGAACCGCGAGAAGGAGCGGGAGCCCAGACCGGCCGGGTGAGCGTCGCGGCCGGCCTGGGCCGTCTTCGGGGCTACGCCCTGTCGCGGGCGCGCGCGTCCACGAGCCGCGCCACCCGCGACTCGATCCCCGGGTCGTGGGAGGCGTACTCCTGGCGCCGGGCCCGCTCCTCGGCGCGTACGCGCTCCAAGGCCGGCCCGGTCCACGGGGCGTCGAGGACGACGCCCCACAGGGGCTGGAGCCGGGCGGCCCGGGACACCTTGGCCTGAAAGGCGTCGCAGCTCAGGTCCACGCAGTGGTAGCCGTGGGCCGCCGCGTACTTCACGGCCTCGTAGTAGGTGAGGTTGAAGTAGAGCTTGGCCTCGCGGGCGATGGAGTCGTCCAGGCCGTGCGAGCGGGCGTACATGGTGTTCCCCCAGAAGAAGTACTGGGTGAAGCCCACCATCCGGTCGCCCTGGTAGGCGCCCAGGATCCGGCAGTTGTCGTCGAACAGCGAGGCCTGCTGGGCGAAGCGCTCCGACTCGCTCTCGTCGGTGACGGGGTGCCCGTAGCGGATGAGCACCTGCGCGGAGAGCGGGCCGAGCAGGTGGTGGCACTCGGAGAGGCGCTTGACCTCCGTGCGGCAGCCGGTGTCGGTGTAGCGGCGCATCTCGCGGCGGATGGAGGTGAACTGGTGCGAGGTGAAGCGCCTGCGGTAGCCCTCCAGGCCGTCGGGATCGACGGGCAGGACGGCGGTCGCGTCCATCATCACCACCTGGTCCCGGGGGCCCAGGTGCGGCAGCAGCCGCTCCACCGACTCGTCGGTGAGGTAGAGCAGGGCCGCGAGGCCGCCGTCGTCGGCGCCCAGCGCGCGGAACCGGTCCAGTACGGTCCGTACGCCCGCCGCGGCGAGCGGCTCGGCGGTGCCCGGGGCGACGATCACCTCGCTGGTGTAGCCGAGGCGGGTGCCGCCGAGGAGCAGCGGGCGCTCGGGCGTGGCCGGCTCGGCGGCGCCGGGGAACAGCACGGCGGGATCGTAGAAGTGCGGGACCTCCCCGGTGAAGCGGTGGGTGGGGAGCCCGACGGTGTACGAGCCGCCGGGGGCGGCGACCAGGTGGCGGGAGCCGGCGTCGGCCAGCTCCTCGCCGTAGAGCAGCCAGCGGTGGGTCGAGTAGAGGGCGGCGTCACCCGCGAGGGCGTTCCACCGGTCGGCTTCCGCGTCCCGTATCGAGGTGAGCTCGACGAGCTCGACGAGCTCCGGGCCCTTCGAGCCGCTGCCGCTGCCGCTGCCGCTGCCGCCGTTGCCGCTGCTGCTGCCGCCCGTGCCGTGTGCCGTGCCGCCGTTGCCCGCGCCGTCCGTCCCTGCCGTCGTCACGCTGTGCGTCCTTCCCGATCGCGATCGAGTGCGCCGGTCACGGTAGTCACCTTCACCCGCCCGCGCGGTCGAGGACACGAAAGTCGGCCATCCCGGCGTCGATCCGCAGATAGGCCAGTCGGGCGGCCGTCGCCCCGCGGCTCGCGTACGCGGCGACGGCGGCGGCGGTGAGCTCCTCGGGGTCGGCCCCCGGGTCGGTCTCCAGGTGGTCCGACACCGTCGTCTGGACGAGGTCGGAGTCGGCGTCCACCGCCATCCGCTCGGTCAGCGTGACCGTCAGGCCGTACCCGTTCGCCGCGGCCCAGGCCCGCAGTTCGCCGTCCGTGACGAGCTGTTCGTCCCCCTGGAGGAGGAGCGCGGTCAGATGGGCCGTACCGCCCGCGCCCAGGTGCCGGGGGAGCCCGGCGAGGACCCGGCGGCCCACGCCGAACCCGTCCTCGCCGCCCTCGTGGGCGGCCTCCTCGCCCGGGGTCGCGAGGGTCGGCAGGAAGGGGATGTTCGCGATGACGTGGTCGTACGGACGCGCCCCGGCCGGCAGCGGCTCGTACAGGTCGCCGACGAGGACCTCGATCCGGTCGGCCACCCCGTTGATCTCCGCGTTGAGCCGGGCCACTTCGGCGGTCTCGGGCAGCAGCTCCACCAGCGTGGCCCGGGCGCCGCCGTGTGCGGCGACCAGCCCCTGGAACCCAGGCCCGGAGCACAGGTCGAGGACCCGCTCCCCCGCCCGGAAGCCGGTGCGCCGGGCCAGCGCGATCGAGTCCCGGCCGAAGTAGTGGCGTACGGGGAAGGGGCTCGGCGGCTCCGCGAACAGCCACACCCCGGCGGAGCGGAACAGGCTGACGTCGATCAGCCGGACCTCGGCCCCGCGCTGGTGCGCGACCCCGCTCTTGACCAGGGAGGGCAGCGCCCCGGCGAGGGCGGGCGGCAGCCGGTCGGCCGCCGCGGGCTCCCCGAGCAGCAGGAACCCGGCGAGGGCGCGCAGCTCACCGTCGAGGCCGCGGGCGCCGGCGGCCCACTGGCGGCGGTCCACCGAGTCCCCGGGGAAGTCGGCGAGGAACTCGGCGAGGCCGAGTCGTTCGAGCTCGGCGACGAGCCGTGTCACCGGACGGCCCCTGCGTCGGTGCCGGCCCCTGCGCCGGTGTCCGCCCCGGCTCCGGCTCCGGCTGCGGACCCGCGCCGCTCCCGGAGACCGATCCAGGTGCGGAGCATCAGCCGCCCGCCGTCCACCGGCCGGGCCTCGTCGAACGCCGTCCGGCCGTGCACGATCGACCGGTTGTCGATGAAGATCATCTCGCCCGGTGCCAGTCGGCCGTGCGTCTGCAGATCGCGCCGCTCCAGCAGCGAGTCCAGCAGGTCCAGCGCTTTGATCTGCTCGGGCGTCAACTGCGGTACGTGCGGGTGCCGGTGCCCGATCTCGATGTAGTCCCGCAGGTAGTACATCCGCTCCCGGCCGTCCTTGAACTCCAGTACCGGCCGCTCGGTCGTGAGCGGCACCCCCGGCGTGTCGTCCCGGGTGTCGAAGTGGACCGGCAGCCGCAGCGCGGCGAGTTCCCCGGGGTGGTCCCGGAGGATCTCCAGCAGATCGCTCACGTGCACCGTGACCAGGGCCCCGCCGCTGGAGGCCTGCCGGACGCAGAACAGCGCGAAAATGTCCGGAAGCCGCCCCGGCCGGTGCGCCGCGTCGGTGTGCAGGCTGCCGCCCTGACGGCTGTCCGAGTAGCGGCCCGTCGCGCCCTCCCCGAGCCGCACCCCCCGGTCCCGTACGTCCCGCAGCAGCGCTCCCGCGCCGTCCTGCGGCAGCAGGTCCCCTGCCAGCCGGGAGACCGCGACCGTGAACCGGCGCGCCTGCTCCTCGTCCAGGTGGTCCAGGCCGCTCAGTACGAAGAAGCCGGGCCGGGCGTCGAGGTGGCGCCGTACGTGACCACCGACGGTCCGCCCGAACTCCCGGTACCAGTGCGCGCGTACGTCCTCCTCCCCGCTCTCGGCGAGGGCCGTCGCGAGCGCGCGGTCGACGGAGTGGCGGACGGTCGAGAACGGATCGTTGCTGTTCATCTCAGATCAGACTCCCAAGGCCTGGCTGCCGAGGCGTTCCGGGACCAGCCCCGAACCCCGCAGCCACACGGCTATCTCTTCCGCGCACGTTCCGACCCCCGACACCCCGCTGCCCGCGACGGCCCGCAGCACCGCCCCGGCCGCCACGGCGCGGCGCTCGCCCAGGGCCAGGACCTGCGTGACGATGTTGTCGAGGACGACCGGCCTGCGCACGTCCAGCGCGCAGTTGTACGTCACCCCCGGCTCGGGGGCCAGCTCCAGGTCGGTGATCCGGCCGGGCGCCCCGTCCGGCGCCGGCTCGATGAACAGGCGCGCCTCCAGGCAGTGCGTGTCCCGGTCGACGCGGATGCGGCCGGGGGCGGGCAGCGCGCCCTGCGCCAGCTCCATCTGGAGGGCCACCAGGTCCAGGCCGGTCTGCGCCTCGCACATCCGGTAGGCCAGCGGCAGCCGCCCGTTGACCTCCAGGAAGTAGTGACCGCGGGCTCGGGCACCTGCACCCGCACCCGCATCCGCAGCCCCGCCGGCAGCGGCACCGTCGCCCGAGCCGACGATGAACTCGACCGTCGCCACGCCCCGCAACCCCATCCCGGTGACGAGCCGGGCCGTGTCCGCCCGCATCCGCTCCACCAGCTCCGGGGCCACGCCCTGGACGGGCGAGGCCTCCAGCAGCTTCATGCTGCCGTCGACCAGCAGGCTCTCCCGCTCACCGAGCGGGTGCACGGTCCCGGCGTCGTCCACGGCGACGGTGACCCCGACCACCGCTCCGCGCTCCACGTACCGCTCGGCGTACCAGGCGTCGCCCGTGCCCGTGCCCGCGCCCGTGCCCGTGCCCGCGCCGCCACCCGCGCCGCCGGCCTCGTCGGAGGCGATCAGCGCGAGCGCCCGCTCGGCCTCCGCCCCGGTGCGCACGATGCGCACGCCGAGGCCGCCGCACCCGGTGACCGGCTTGAGGATGACCGGCAGCCCGATGTCCGCCACCAGCTTGGCGATGCGCTCGTGCCCGGTCGCGTGCGGCAGCACGGGCAGGCCCAGCCGGTCGGCGGTGGCGACCGCGTGGTCCTTGTCGCGGGCCGCCGCGAGCACCTCCGCCGTCGGCCCGATGAAGGCGATGCCCGCCGCCGCCAGCCGCTCGGGCAGCTCCGGGTCCTCCGCCAGCGCCCCGTAGCCCGGGTACACCGCGTCGGCGCCGCAGCGCCGGGCCGCCTCGACGATCCGGCCCACGTGGTCGTACGTCTGCGCGAGCCCGGTGCCTTCGAGGTACGCGCACCCGTCCGCGGCGAGCGCGTGCAGGCGCTGGGGATCCGAGGAGGCGACGACGGCGATCGGCGACCAGCCCAGCGTGCGGAAGGTGTCGACGGCCCGGGCCGCGATCGCACCGCGGTTGGCGATCAGGACTCTTCTCATGGCCTTCTCCCAGCGCTTCTCGGGGGCTCTCGGTGGCTTTCGGGGCTCGCGGGCGCTCGGTGGGCTCGCAGCGGCCCGGCCGCGGCTTCAGTGCTCGGGGTGCGGCCGGCCGAGCGCCCTGTAGTGCGTGACCAGCCGCCGCCGGTCGTCGAGTACGTGGAAGGCCAGCGCCGGGGCCAGCTCGTAGTCCACGGCAGGCCGGCCCTCGAAGGGCAGCGGGACGGTCGAGGCGACCCCGGGCGCCACGAGAAGCGGGCGCCCCGCGAACGTCGTGGCCGCGGCCACGTGCGCGTGACCGCACAGCAGGGCCACGACCTGCGGATGCCGTTCCAGCACCGCGGCGAGGCGCTCCTCGCCGAACTGCCGGACCCGGTCCACGTACGGGGTGTGCAGGTCGACCGGCGGGTGGTGGAAGCAGACGAAGACGGGCAGCTCCCCGCCCTCGGCGGTCAGTGTCTCGTCCAGCCACCCCAGGGTCAGGTCGCTGAGCAGGCCCTCGTCGCTGCCCGGCACCGTCGAATCGCACAGCAGGAAGACGGCTCCGGGCGTGCGGACGACCTGGTTCAGCTCCTCGTCCCCGGGCGCGGCGTCGAGCAGGCCCGTACGGAACGCACCCCGCCGGTCGTGGTTGCCGGGCAGCACCAGCACCGGGTAGGGCAGGTCCAACAACTTGCGGGCCTGCGCGTACTCGTCCGCCGTCGCGTGGTCGGCGATGTCCCCGGAGACCAGGACGGCGTCGACGGGTCCGGGCATGTCACGCAGGTGGTTCATGACCGTCAGCGCGCGCTGGGTGGCGCGCTCCGAGAGGTCCAGGTGCAGATCGCTGACATGGGCGATGACGGTGGTCACGGCAGGTCTTCCTTCCGGGCTTCGGTCGCCGCGGCCTGGAATCGGGCCCTGACCTCGGCGTTGGTGTGCGCCGAAGTTACCCGCGGGGGCGTGGCCCCACCCCTGTTGATGTGCAGGGCGACCAGATGCGGGCCGGGCCGCCCCTTGATCTCCCCCAGATGGGCGGTGACTTCCTCGGCCGTACGGCAGACCCTGCCCGTGCGGTATCCGGCCGCCAGCGCCAACTCGTCCCAGCGCAGGGGCGTGGCGCGGGTGCGCTGGCCGCCGGTGGAGTCGTACGCGCCGTTGTCGAGCACGAAGTGGGTCAGGTTCGGGGGCCGCCGCTCGCCGACGAGCGCGAGCCCGCCGAGGTGCATGACCGCCGCGCCGTCGCCGTCGATGACCACGACGTCCCGGTCGGGGCGGCCCAGCGCGGTGCCCAGGCCGAGGCCGATGGCGTGCCCCATGGAGCCCTGCATGTAGAAGTTGCGCGGATCGTCGACGACCCCGAACAGCTCCCGGCTGATCATGCCGGTGGTGCTGTAGACGAGCGCGTCGCCCAGGTGCCCGGCGATCACGGTCACCGCGTCGCGGCGGTCCATCCGCGCGTCCGGGACGGGTACCGGCACCGGCACCGGCACCGGCACCGGTCCCGGGACGGCGTCGACGGTCTTCGCCGGTACGAGGACGACGAAGGACCGCCTCTCGCGCCGGGCCCGCTCCGCGCGGTCGAGGAGGCCGCCCAGGCTCTCCTCGGCGGGGTCCAGGATGCCGTGCGCGACCCCGAGGGCCTCCAGTACGCCGATGGTCCCGGCGCCCATGGCCGCGTGGTGCGGCTCGTCGTCCTCGGCGTGCGGCCAGCCGCGCAGGCTGACGAACAGCAGCAGCGGGATCTCGTACGCCATGGTGAGCGAGGTCAGCGGGTCGAGGAGGTTGCCGAGCCCCGAGTTCTGGGCCAGCACCACGGCCCGGGTCCCGCCCAGCTCGGCGCCGGCGGCCATGGAGAGCGCGATGCCCTCGTTGGGCGCCGGGACATAGCTGCCGCGCTGCTCCAGCAGCGCGAACGGGCCCTTGAGGAAGGAACACGGCACCCCGCTGAAGAACCCGTACCCGCGGCGGTCCAGCTCCGCGCAGAAGAACTCGGCGCTGATCACGCGCTCCACTCCTCCCACCGGTTCACCTGGGTGAGGCCGAACAGCTCCTTCATCGGCGCGATGGTGTCCTCGACCCCGCCGGTCCCGCCCTGGAGCCGGATCTCGCCGAGCACGTCGCGCATGGCGGAGACCGAGGCGCGCAGCGCGTGGTTCGCGTAGATCACCATCGAGACGCCCGCCGCCTCGGCCTCGGCGAGGTCCCAGTGCGGATAGGTGGTCGGTACGACGACCACGGGCGTGCGGGCCTGCCAGGCCTGGAGGAACTCCAGGATCTCGATCGGCGTGGACTTCTTGGAGTGCATCAGTATGGCGTCGGCGCCGGCGTCCGCGTACAGGTGCGCGCGGCGCAGCGCCTCGGCGAGCCCGGCCCCGGCGATGAGCGCCTCGACGCGGGCGATGACGGTGAAGTCGGCGGTGGTCCGGGCCCGTACGGCGGCCTGGATCCGGCCGGCGAACTCGCCCGCGTCCTCCAGGTTCTGGCCGCCGCCGAGGAAGCTGTTCCGCTTGGGGAACACCTTGTCCTCCATGCAGATGCCGCCGATGTCGGCCGCCTCGAACTGGCGCACCGTACGGACGACGTTGATGTTGCCTCCGAAGCCGGTGTCGCAGTCCGCGAGCAGCGGCAGCCCGGTCGCCTGGTTCACGTGGGAGCAGGCTTCGAGCAGCTCGGACATGGTCAGAAGGCCCAGGTCGGGCAGGGCCCGGGAGGCGGAGATCTCGAAGCTCGACGCCCACAGGCCGTCGAACCCGGCCTCCTCGACGAGCAGGGCGGTCAGCGCGTCCCGCGAACCGACGATCCGGGCCAGCTGCCTGCGTTCCAGCAATTCGCGCAGTCGCGTCGCCTTCGACACTATTCCCCGGCCCTCTGCGCGAAACGGCCGTGGTGCGTGCCCGCCACGTCCTCCCCCGCCGACTCGAACACGCAGTGCCAGTGGAAGGAGCCGGGCGTGGCGTGCTCGGCGTCGGTGGCACTGAGCAGGCGGAACCCAGGGTGCAGGCGCAGCAGGTCGGCGGCGTCCACGTACAGGTGCGGGTGCACCTTGTCGTCGGTGGCCCCGGGCTGGCGGAAGGTGTTGGGGCTCACCTCGATGCCGCGCCCGTACTCGCCGTTGCGCTTGGAGAGCATCGTGGACTGGTAGATGCCGCCCGGGCGCAGGACGCGCCGGACCTCGTCGAGCACGCGGCCGAGGCCCGCCTCGTCGTTGTGGTAGACCACGTTGAAGGCGAGGACGTAGTCGAAGCTGGCGTCCGGGTGGGGGAGTTCGCCGAAGTCGCCGATGTCGAGGGCGACCCGCACCCCGCGCTCTTCGCTCTCCTCGCGGGCGGCGCGCACCGCCGCCTCGCTGGCGTCGGTGCCGGAGCTGGTGAACCCGGCCTCCGCGAACCAGAGGGCGTGCCGGCCCACGCCGCAGCCGAGGTCCAGTACGTCCTGCGCGCCGAGCTTCCGCAGTCGCGCGGCCTCGTCCACGACCCACGGGTGCGGCCGCGACCAGTCGCCTGTGCGCCCGCTGTCGGTGCGCCAGACCTCGTCCCAGTAGAGATGGGCTGTCATCGGATGACCTCACTCGTGATTACTTTTCAGGGGGCGTCGACGGACTCCAACAGGCCGGCTTCGAGCGATCCGTCCAGCAGCGGCCGCATCGCGTCGAGTGCGCAGCCGGTGGCGGCGAGCGCCTCCGACAGCGGCCGGCGCCCGTCGAATCCACGCAGCAGCCGCAGCCAGTCCGCGTGGGTGAGGTGGTCGATGACGAAGCGGATGCCGCCGTCGACCACGACGTACGAGGTGTTCGCGCCCTGTACGTCGTCGAGTACGAGGACGCCCTCGGCGAGGCGGAACACCGAGGTCTCCTCGATCCGTGCCTGCGGGAACAGCTCCTGGACCTCGGGGCCCTCGAAGTCCGTGACGCGCAGTTCGTACGGGGCCGGGCCGTTCGGGGCCCGGCTGCCCGGGACGTCCACGGCCATCAGGTCGAGGATGCCCAGGTTGACCACGCGCAGGAGCAGTTCGACGTGGCCGGAGCCCTGGTCCCGCTCCAGCCGGCGCAGGGCGCGGTGGATGTTCGCGCCGTCGAGGTACTGGGCGGCGCGGGGCGAGGAGAGGGCCTCCTCGACGAGCTCGTCGCCGCTTTGCGCGAGCATGCGCGTGAAGGTGCGGTGCGTGTGGCGCACGCCCTCGCCCTCGTAGAAGGCGAGCTTGGGCCGGCCGATCACCTCGGCGGGCAGGATGTCCCGTACGGCCTCGCGGATGACCTGCTTGTCCCAGAACAGCCGCTTGCGGTAGGCGCGCGGCACGGTCGCGAGCAGTTCGATGATGCGGTGGTCGAGGAAGGGGACGCGCGCCTCCACGCCGTTGCCGGAGGCGGTGCGGTCCTCGACCCAGAAGTTGTACTGCTGCATGTCCCGGAACTTCCAGGCCAGGTAGGACCCGTACGGGTCGTCCACCGCGCCGGGGGCGTACGCGCCGACGGCGTCGTCGCTGAGCAGCGGCAGGTCGGTGCCCTCCCACCAGACGGAGAGGGCGGACTGCGAGCCGAGCGCCTTGCGGCGGGCCATCGTCCGCAGGTTGCCCTCGAAGTCCTCCCAGTCGCCGCCGCCGGAGAGGGCGACGCTGTAGCCGCCGCTGAACTCGTCGGCGCCGGAGCCGAGCAGGATCGCCTTGAGCTCGGGGCGTTCGGCGCGGGCGAAGCGGTACATCTCGCTCTTGTAGAACTGCTCGGGGCCGCACAGCGGCGTCTCCATCAGCCAGAGCAGGCGCCGCCACTCGTCGGGGGAGGGGATCCGGTCGGCCCCGAAGGCGACCTGGTGGTTGGGCAGTCCGAGCAGGTCGGCGGTCTCGCGGGCGTACTGCGCGTCCTTGTTGACGATGGTGGCGCCGGTCAGGGCGGAGAAGGTGTGCAGTCCGGTGTGCGCGGCCAGGGAGGTGATGGCCGCGGAGTCCAGGCCGCCGCTGAGGAAGACGCCGATCTCGGCGTCGGCGATCAGGCACTCGCGGACGGAGGAGGCGAGCAGGTCGCCCATGCTCCGTACGAAGAACGCCTCGGGCAGCCCGCCGGCCTCGGCCGGCGCGGGCAGCTCCCAGTACCGGTGCACGCGGGTGGCTCCGCCGCGCAGGCTGATGTCGACGATCGCCCCGACCGGAACGTGGTCGATCCCCTTGAACCAGCTGACGGGCTCGTCGTCGCTCATCACCGGCGCGGAGCTGAGCCCCTGGTCGGCGAGGGCGCGCGCCCAGTCGAGCTCGCGCGGGCAGTCGGGGTGCGCGAAGAGCGCTTTGACCTCGGAGCCGAAGAGCACGGTGTCGCGGTTGCGGTGGATGAACAGCGGCTTGATGCCGAGCCGGTCGCGTGCGAGCAGCAGCCGCTGCTCGCGCAGGTCGATGACGGCGATCCCGAACATCCCCCGCACGTCGTCGAGGAAATCGATCCCCCGCTCCAAATAGAGGTGGAGAAGCACCTCGCAATCGCTCTCACTCCGAAAGCGAACCCGCCCCTCGAACCCCTTCCGCAACTCCCGGTAGTTGTAGATCTCCCCGTTCGCCGCGAGGATGACGTTCCCGTCCTCACTGATGAACGGCTGCCGCCCGCCCTCGGGGTCGATCAGCGCGAGCCGCGTGAACGACATGCACGCCGGCCCGGTGTGGTGGAACTGCATGTCATCCGGCCCGCGCGGCCGCAGCGCATGGGCCATGTCACGGAGGATCGCGTCGGCCGACCCCGCGAGGGTCCTTCCGTCCGTGTGGGCGAATCCTGCAATTCCGCACATAAGGCTTCCGATTCCCCTGTCGCTGATGTGTGGAGCGGACATGCCACGCCTCCCGAACGGGAGACGTGGCATGGGGGTCGCTACTAGCGGACAGCGGCGACGATGGTGCCCTGGTCGACCTTCTTGGCCTCGGGCTTGACGTAAACCTTCATCTGATTCACCTCCGCTCGGCGTCAGCGGTCACCTACTGCTGAACACCATCCCGCCCCCCGGTGTCCCCCCGGTGGCCCGCCAGTGGCCCCCCGGCGCCGGGCCGACCCGAGGCGAGCCGGTGGCCCGGGCAGCACGCACCGTACGCGGCGGCTGACACACAGTGCGCCCCGACCAAACGAAACAGGGCCGGTTTCCCAAAGGAAACCGGCCCTGACCTCGTACTACAGCGTCGGGGTGGCGGGATTTGAACCCACGACCTCTTCGTCCCGAACGAAGCGCGCTGCCAAGCTGCGCTACACCCCGATCGTCGCCTTGCAGCGGTTGCTGTCCTGGCGACATCGATTACTTTAGCGGACCCTCGGCCGGAGACGAAATCCGGTTTTCGCGAGGGGGCCGGCGGGGCCGCTACGCCTTCGGGGTCAGCGTCAGGAGGGTGGCTTCAGGGGGGCAGGCGAAGCGGACCGGGGTGTAGCGGTTCGTGCCGCAGCCTGCCGAGACGTGGAGGTAGGCGCGGTGCCCGTTCGCCTCGTGCGTGGAGAGCCCCTTCACCCGCTTCGTGTCCAGGTCGCAGTTGGTGACGAGCGCCCCGTAGAAGGGGATGCACAGCTGCCCGCCGTGCGTGTGCCCGGCCAGGATCAGCGGGTAGCGGTCGGCGGTGAAGGACTCCAGGACCCGCAGGTACGGGGCGTGCACGACCGCCATCGAGAAGTCGGCGTCCGCCTCCGGCCCGCCCGCGACCCGCTCGTAGCGGTCGCGCTTGATGTGCGGGTCGTCGAGCCCGGTGAAGGCGAGCTCCAGGCCGGGCAGTTTCAGGCGGCCGCGGGTGTTGGTCAGGTTGACCCAGCCCGCCGCGTCGAAGGCGTCCCGCATCTCCTCCCACGGGTTGTGCACGGCGCCGACGACCGGCTTGTTGCCGTTCAGCCCGTGCCGCCCCTGGACCTTCTCGATCAGGTAGCGCCCGGGGTTGCGCAGCCGCGGCCCGTAGTAGTCGTTCGACCCGAAGACGTACACCCCCGGGAAGGACATCAGGGGGCCCAGGGCGTCGAGCACCTCCGGAACGCCCTCCGTGTCGGAGAGGTTGTCCCCCGTGTTCACCACGAAGTCCGGCCGCAGGCCGGCCAGCGACTGCAGCCAGGCGCGCTTCTTGTGCTGCCCGCCGACCATGTGGATGTCGGAGACCTGGAGCACGCGCAGCGGGCGCATCCCGGCGGGGAGCACCGGCACGGTGATCCGGCGCAGCCGGAACGACCGCGCCTCGAAACCGGCGGCATAGGCCACACCGGCGGCCCCCACCGCCGCGATCGACGCCGTGACCTTCAGGGGTACTCCGTAACGCGCACGCATGGCCCCATCGTCGCAGACGCGGAAAACCGGCGGGCGCCACCGGCCCCGCACCTGGCAGACTCAGGTCATGACCACGCTCAAGGCCAAGCTCCAGGAAGACCTCACCACCGCCATCAGGGCGCGCGACGAGCTGCACTCGTCCACGCTGCGCCTGACCCTCGCCGCCATCACCAAGGAGGAGGTCGCGGGCAAGGAGGCGCGCGTGCTCTCCGACGACGAGGTCCTCAAGGTGATCGCCAAGGAGGCGAAGAAGCGCCGCGAGGCCGCGGAGGCCTTCGCGCAGGGCGGTCGTCCCGAGCAGTCCGCGCGCGAGACGGCGGAGGGCGAGTTCCTCGACACCTACCTGCCCAAGCAGCTCAGCGACGAGGAGCTCGGCGCGATCGTGGCGCAGGCCGTCGAGGAGGCCAAGGCCGCGGGTGCCGAGGGGCCGCGGGCCATGGGTGCCGTCATGAAGATCGTGAACCCGAAGGTGGCCGGTCTGGCGGAGGGCGGCCGCGTCGCCGCCGCCGTCAAGAAGCACCTCTCGTAGACAGGTATGGCAGAGGGCCCCGTCCGCGCGCTGCGCGGGCGGGGCCCTCTGCCATACCTTCGTGCCCTCTGGTCCTCTAGTCCTCAAGGCCGCCGATCACGCCGCCCGGGAACGGGTCGGTCGGGGTGCCGCCGCCCGTCGCGCCGCCGGTCGCCCCGCCGGTCAAGCCACCCGTCGGGCCGCCCGTGGCCCCCGCCGCCGTCTGACCGCCGGGGCGGCCGCCGGGCTTGCCGTCGCCGCCCGGCTTGCCGGGCTTCCCCGGCTTGTTCGGGTTCGGGTTCGGGGTACTGGGCCGGCCGCCGCCCGTCGGCGCGCCGCCGCTCTCCGGGATGCCGACCGTGGTGAACGTCGGCGCCTCCCGGCCCGACAGCGCGCCCGAGACCGCCTGCTTCCAGATCGGGCCGGGCAGCCCGCCGCCGTAGACCTTGTCGTAGTACTGGCCGCCGATGGTGATGTTCTCCATCGACACCTGCTTCGCGCCGCCCGAGCCGACCCACGTCGCACCGGCCATGTTCGGCGTGTACCCGACGAACCAGGCGTTGTAGCGGCTGTCGGTGGTGCCGGTCTTGCCCGCGTTCTGCCGGTCGGTCAGACCCGCCGCGGTACCCGTACCGGAGTCGATCACGCCGAGCAGCAGCGTGTTGACGGTGTCGGCGGTCTTCTCGCTCATCACGCGGTCGCACTGCGACTTCGGCACGGCCAGCGCCTTGCCGTGCGCGTCGGTGATGGACTCCAGGGCGACGGGGGTGCAGTACACGCCGCGGTTGGCGAAGGTCGCGTACGCGTTCGCCATGGTCAGCGGGGACATGCCCTCGGTGCCGAGCGCGATCGCCGGGACCTCCGGCAGCTTCGTCCCGTCGGCCGGGATCACGCCGAGCTTGGTGGTCATCTCGGTCACGGGGCAGAGCCCGTTCTCGGAGATCATCTCCACGAAGTACGTGTTGACCGACTTGGCCATCGCGTCCTGCATGCCGTACGGGCCGCGCTCGGACTCCGACTCGTTCTCGACCCGGTCGTGGGAGGTGTTGACCCACGGCTTGTCGCCGCAGGTCTCCACCGGGCTCGGGTACTCCATGTCGTGCGGGGACGGGTACGTCTTGCCCGGGGACACGCCCTTCTCCAGGGCCGCGGCCGCGACGAACGGCTTGAAGGTCGAACCGGTCGGGAAGCCGAAGTTCGATCCGCCCATCCGCTTGTCGACCGAGAAGTTGATCTGCGTCTCGTTCTTCCCGAAGCCGTACGGCTTGGACTGGCCCATGGCGAGGACCCGGCCCGTGCCCGGCTGCACCAGGGTCACGGCCGTGGCGACCTTGTCGTCCTGGTTGACGTGATCCTTGATCGACTCGTTGACGGACTCCTGCGACTGCGGGTCCAGCGTCGTCCGCACGGTCAGGCCGCCCTGGTTCCAGAGCTTGGCCCGCTCCTCGCGGGTCTTGCCGAACACCGGGTCGGTCAGGAACGTGTTGCGCACGTAGTCGCAGAAGAAGCCCGCGCCCTTGACGGCGGTGATGCAGCCGTTCTTCGGCCGCGTCACCTTCAGCGTCACCGGCTTCTTCTTCGCCTCGTCCGCCTCGGCCTGCGAGATGTCCTTCATGTCGACCATCCGCTGGAGGACGACGTTGCGGCGCTTCATCGCCTCCTGCGCGTCGTTCACCGGGTCGAACCGGCTCGGCGACTGCACCACGCCCGCCAGCAGCGCCGACTCGTCCAGGGTCAGGTCCTTGGCCGGCTTGCTGAAGTAGCGCTGGGCGGCGGATTCGATTCCGTATGCCTGCTGGCCGAAGTACGTGATGTTGAGGTAGTTCTCGAGGATCTTCTTCTTCCCGAGCTCCTCCTCGACCTGGATCGAGTACTTCAGCTCGCGGATCTTGCGGCCGAGGCTCTTCTCCTGGGCCTCTCGCACCTTGGTCTCGTCATCGCCGGCCTCTTCGACGAACACGTTCTTCACGTACTGCTGCGTCAGCGTGGAGGCGCCCTGCGCGGCCCCGCCCTCCTGCGCGTTGCGGTTGACCGCGCGCAGGATGCCCTTCGCGTCGATCGCGCCGTGCTCGTAGAAACGCGAGTCCTCGATCGCGACGATCGCCTTCTGCATGTACGGGGAGATAGCCGTGAGCGGCACCACCTGCCGGTCCCGTGAATAGACCGTGGCGATCAAGCCACCCTCGGCGTCCAGAATCGTCGTGCGCTGACTCAGCGGCGGTGTCTTGAGATTGGCCGGGATCTCGTCGAATCCCTCGACCGTTCCCTTGGCGGCGAGCCCCAGGGCGCCTGCGCCCGGGATCGCGATGCCGGCCAGCACAACTCCGGAGAGAACGGACACCCCGAGGAACTTGGCGGCCTGCTGCGGCCCCGTGAGCCCGGCGCCCGAGCGCTTCTTTCCCATGGAGGGCAGCCTACGTTCTCATTCGCCGGACACGCGCGAATGCCTTGGCCTAAGCTGTCCCCAACTGTCACAGCAGTGTGGTGCGACATCAACCCCTCGGCTTGATTTTCACCCTTCCCGAATGGGGTGGACTTATGTCCGAATCTCGCCCATCACTCTGACGGTCGCTCGTCCGTGGTCCGCCGATTCCACCCGAATTGCCGGAATGGTCGGGCATGTCGCCGGATCACTCCGTCGGGTGATCTGCCGCTTACCCATAGTCCGTTCGGACCATTCAAGATTGGGCCCGTCGGGGGTGTTGCACTGTGCTCGCCTTCCGTAACGTCCTCAACTGGCAGCGGTGAATATGCCGCTACCGCCGTGGGGGAGCCTCGATTCGGGAGAGGACGGCGCCGGGATGGGCTGGGTTACCGACTGGAGTGCGCAGGCAGCCTGCCGCACTACCGATCCGGATGAACTGTTCGTTCAAGGAGCGGCACAGAACAGGGCCAAGGCGGTGTGCACCGGATGTCCGGTGCGGACCGAGTGCCTGGCCGACGCGCTCGACAATCGTGTCGAGTTCGGAGTATGGGGCGGAATGACCGAGCGGGAGCGTCGCGCACTGCTGCGCCGGCGTCCCACCGTCACCTCGTGGCGACGGCTGCTCGAAACCGCTCGCACGGAGTACGAGCGCAGTACGGGCATCCTCACCGTGGATGTCGATGCGGACATGGCGGAGATCGACGTTCCGTACGAGACGTACGCGGCAGCGGGGTAGGCCACCGGCCCCCTCGCGCGGTCCCGCGTACGACTGCCTCCGCACCCGGAGGACCGCTCGTACGCAGGCATCCGTCGTAGGCACCTTGGTAGGCATCCGTCGTCGCCATCCGTCGTCGGCATCCGCCGTGGGCACGTGCCGTACGAACGCCTACGCTCCGGCCGGCACCCCGGCCGCGAGTCGCTCTCCGATGGCCCGTAGCCCGGCGAGGTCGTGCACATCGCCGGGCAGGGCGGCCACCTCGGCCACCGCCACCTCGGGGTGCAGCGAGGTGAAACGATCCCGTGTGCGCTGTTCTCGCGCGATCACCTGCATCCGCTCGGCGTGCAGACGCAGCAGTCCTGCGGTGATCTCGTCCACATCGGCGTCCGCCGCGTCGGCCCCCGCCACGTCGGCGTCCGCCGCTTCAGCCTCCGCGGCCGAGTCACGAAGTCCAGCATTCCCGGACTCCTGATCGACAATGCCGCCCTCTTCAAGATTCTCTGCGGCGGCCAACGCCCGCTCCGCGGACAGCTGATCGGCGCCACTGACGTGCACCCGGTTCAACACAAGCCCGGCCAGCGGCATGTTCTCCGCGGCCAGCCGCTCCACGAAGTACGCCGCCTCCCGCAGCGCGTCCGGCTCGGGCGCCGCGACCACCAGGAAGGCCGTACCCGGAGCCTGGAGCAGCCGGAACGTCGCGTCCGCGCGGGTGCGGAACCCGCCGAACATCGTGTCCATCGCCGCCACGAACGTCTGCACGTCCTTCAGCAGCGAGGCGCCCATCAGCTTGCTGAGCGTGCCGGTCATCAGGGACATGCCGACGTTGAGGAACTTCATCCCCGCCCGGCCGCCCACCTTCGCCGGAGCCATCAGCACGCGGATGAACTTCCCGTCCAGGAAGGACCCCAGCCGCTTCGGCGCGTCGAGGAAGTCCAGCGCGGACCGGCTCGGCGGGGTGTCCACGACGATCAGGTCCCAGTCGTCGCGGGCCCGCAACTGGCCCAGCTTCTCCATCGCCATGTACTCCTGCGTGCCCGCGAAGCCGGCCGACAGCGACTGGTAGAAGGGGTTGGCGAGGATGGCCTCCGCCCGCTCGGCGTCCGCGTGCCCCTCGACGATCTCGTCGAAGGTCCGCTTCATGTCGAGCATCATGGCGTGCAGTTCGCCGCCGTCCGCACCGTCGACCCCCTTGGCTCCCTGGACCCCCTTGACCCTGCGCGGGGTGTTGTCCAGCGAGTCGATCCCCATCGACTGGGCGAGCCGCCGCGCCGGGTCGATGGTCAGCACGACCACCTTCCGCCCGCGCTCCGCCGCCCGTACGCCGAGGGCCGCGGCGGTCGTGGTCTTGCCGACCCCGCCCGCGCCGCAGCAGACGATGATCCGCGTCCCGGGGTCGTCCAGCAGCCGGTCCACGGGCAGCCGCGGGGGAGCGTCCAGGCCCGCGCCGGTCTTCCTTGCCGTCATTCCCGTCGTGGCTTCGGTCATGCGTCGCCCGCCTGCTTCCGCAGCTCCGAGGCCAGCTCGTAGAGCCCGGCCAGATCCATCCCCGCGCCGAGCAGGGGGAGTTCGTACGTCGCCACGTCCAGCTCCTCCAGTACGGTGCGCTGCGCGCGCTCCAGCTCCACCCGGCTCGCGTGCTCGGCGGCCTGCGCGAGCAGCGGGTCCACCAGCCGCTCGGCGAGCCCGCCGCGCCGCGCGCCGCCCAGGCCCGCCCGGGACAGCGCCTTGGCCACGTCCGCCCGGCGCTCGCCGGCGGCGGCGCGCAGGGTGTCCTCGTCCAGGTGGTGCGGCCGCACCATGTTGACGACGACCCGCCCGACGGGCAGTCCGGCCTCCTCCAGCTCGGCGATCCCGTCGGCGGTCTCCTGGACGGGCATCTCCTCCAGCAGCGTGACCAAGTGGACGGCCGTCTCCGGGGACTTGAGCACCTTCATGACGGCCTGCGCCTGGTTGTGGATCGGCCCGAACCGGGCCAGTCCCGCCACCTCGTCGTTGACGTTCAGGAACCGGGTGATCCGCCCGGTCGGCGGCGCATCCATGATCACGTGGTCGTAGACGTAGCGCCCGGCCTTGTCCTTGCGCCGGACCGCCTCGCACGCCTTGCCGGTCAACAGGACGTCCCGCAGGCCGGGCGCGATGGTCGTCGCGAAGTCGATGGCGCCGAGCTTCTTGAGGGCGCGGCCGGCGGATCCGAGCTTGTAGAACATCTGGAGGTAGTCGAGCAGCGCCCGCTCGGCGTCGATGGCCAGGGCGAAGACCTCCCCGCCGCCCGAGGCGACGGCGATCTTCCGCTCCTCGTACGGGAGCGCCTCGGCCCCGAAGAGCTGCGCGATCCCCTGCCTGCCCTCGACCTCGACCAGCAGCGTCCGCCTGCCCTCGCGCGCGAGGGCGAGCGCGAGTGCCGCGGCGACCGTGGTCTTTCCGGTTCCGCCCTTGCCGCTGACCACCTGGAGCCTGCTCACAGCGTCTGAGCCTAACCACTCGCCCCTCGGGCTGCGCATGAGCCCTCGGTGTCACGCGTTACGCTCGCCCCCATGACCAAGAAGTTCGAATACGCGACGGTCCCGCTGCTGGTCCACGCCACCAAGCAGATCCTGGACACCTGGGGCGAGGACGGCTGGGAGCTCGTCCAGGTCGTGCCCGGGCCGAACAACCCCGAGCAGCTCGTGGCCTACCTCAAGCGGGAGAAGGCATGAGCGGCGTCGTCGAGGCGAAGCTGGCCGAGCTCGGCCTGACCCTGCCGGACGTCGTCCCGCCGCTTGCCGCTTACCAGCCGGCCGTGCGGTCGGGCGCGTACGTGTTCACCGCGGGGCAGCTCCCGATGGTCCGCGGCAGTCTGCCGACGACCGGCAAGGTCGGGGCGGAGGTCTCCGCGGAGGAGGCCAAGCAGCTGGCCGCGGTCTGCGCGCTGAACGCCCTGGCGGCGGTGAAGTCGGTGATCGGCGACCTCGACAAGATCGAGCGTGTCGTGAAGGTCGTCGGGTTCGTGGCCTCGGCCCCGGACTTCACGGGCCAGCCGGGCGTGCTGAACGGTGCGAGCGAGCTGCTGGGCGAGGTGCTCGGCGAGAAGGGCGTCCACGCCCGCAGCGCGGTCGGCGTGGCGGTCCTCCCGCTGGACGCCCCGGTCGAGGTCGAGCTCCAGGTCGAGGTTTCCGCTTCCTGACCCGCAGCACCTTCTCTTGATGCGCCGCACTCCTTTTTGACGCGCCACTCGCGCGCTTCGGCCCCGGCGGGCCTCACCGGCTTCCCCCCGGCTACTGCTGGCGGTACCTCCCAGCGGTAGCCGGGGGAGACTCCGTCCGGCGGCCCGCCGGGGCCGTTCCCGTTCCGCCGGGGCCGTTCCAGTCACCGGCGCGGACCGCTGCCGTCGCCGCCGGGGCCGTTCCCGTTCCGCCTCGCCCAGCCCCTCCGGCGTTTCGGTGACGGGGTCCGGGCGGCGCGGCCCGCCGCCCCGGGGGGCTCTCGAACATCGGGCCGGATACCCGTAGCATCCCGTCATGCCGAATGGTCAGTACGGTCAGCAGCAGCCCCCCGCCGGAGGCCAGTGGTACCCGCCGGAGTGGCCCGACCGCATCCGCGCGCTCATGGACGGCTCCCTCGTCCCGGTGGAACCCCGCCGCGCCGCCACCGTCATGCTGCTCCGCGACACCTCCGCCGGTCCCGTCGTGCACATGCTGCGCCGCAAGGCCTCCATGGCCTTCGCGGGCGGCGCGTACGCCTACCCCGGTGGCGGGGTCGACCCCCGCGACGAGGACCACCTCGTCGGCTGGGCCGGCCCGGGCCAGGACGACTGGGCCGCCCGCCTCGACACCGACCCCCGCACCGCCCAGGCGATCGTCTGCGGCGCCGTCCGCGAGACCTTCGAGGAGGCCGGCGTCCTGCTCGCCGGCGAGTCCCCCGACACCGTCGTCGGCGACACCACCGGCGAAGACTGGGAGGCCGACCGCGCGGCCCTCGTCGCCCGCGAGCTCAGCTTCGCCGAGTTCCTGGACCGCCGCGGCCTGCTGCTGCGCTCCGACCTGCTCGGCGCCTGGGCCCGCTGGATCACCCCGGAGTTCGAGCCCCGCCGCTACGACACCTGGTTCTTCGTGGCCGCCCTCCCGGAGGGCCAGCGCACCCGCAACGCCTCCACCGAGGCCGACCGGACCGTCTGGATCCGCCCCGCGGAGGCCGCGGCCGGCTACGACAAGGGCGAGCTGCTGATGATGCCGCCCACCATCTCCACGCTGCGCTCGCTGAAGCCGTACGGGAGCGCCGCCGGTGCCCTCGCCGCGGCCGCCGCCCAGGACCTGACCCCCGTACTGGCCCAGGCCACGCTGGAGAACGGCGAGCTGGTGCTCAGCTGGCCCGGCCACGACGAGTTCACCAAGCACGTCCGCCCCGGAGGCACCCCGTGACGAATGCGGCCGCTCTGCCCGGACAGCCCCGAGGAATCGTTACCTCAGGGCCCGCCACCGCCCGCGCGGTCAACATCCTGGCCCCCAACGCCTCCGCGATGACCCTGGACGGCACCAACACCTGGCTCGTCTCGGAGCCCGATTCCGCGGAAGCCGTCGTCATCGACCCCGGCCCGCTGGACGAGGCCCACCTGCGGGCCGTCGTGGCGGCCGCCGAGCAGGCCGGCAAGCGGATCGCGCTGACCCTCCTCACCCACGGCCACCCCGACCACGCCGAGGGCGCGGGCAGGTTCGCCGAGCTCACCGGTACCAAGGTCCGCGCGCTGGACCCCGCCCTGCGCCTCGGCGACGAGGGGCTCGGCGCCGGGGACGTGATCCGCACCGGCGGCCTGGAGCTGCGCGTGGTCCCCACCCCCGGCCACACCGCCGACTCGCTCTGCTTCCACCTGCCCGCCGACCGCGCCGTGCTGACCGGCGACACGATCCTCGGCCGCGGCACCACCGTCGTGGCCCACCCCGACGGGCGCCTCGGCGACTACCTGGACTCGCTGCGCCGGCTGCGCTCGCTGACGGTCGACGACGGCGTGCACACGGTGCTCCCGGGCCACGGGCCGGTCCTGGACGACGCCCAGGGCGCGGTGGAGTTCTACCTGGCCCACCGCGCGCACCGGCTCGCCCAGGTCGAGACGGCCGTGGAGGACGGGTACACGACCCCCGCGGCGGTCGTGGCCCACGTCTACGCGGACGTGGACCGCTCGCTGTGGCCGGCCGCGGAATGGTCCGTACGGGCGCAGCTGGAGTACCTTCAAGATCACGGACTGATCCCGGGGGGCCCCGAATGACCACGCTGTTCCTGCTGCTCGCGCTGATCGCCACCGCCTCGTGGATCACCTCGACGGTGACCCTGCGCATGAAGGCCCTGGAGCGGCGCTCGGAGCGGCTGGAGCGGCGTCTCGGCCTGCTCCTGGACCACTTCGGGATCGAGGAGCCGGAGCCGGCCGGGCTGGACGAGGTACGGGCGCTGGTGCGCGACGGCCGCACGGTCGAGGCCATCCGGGTCTATCGGCGGATCACCGGGGCCGGCCTGCTGGAGGCGAAGCAGGCGGTCGAGGCCCTGACTGACGTCTGAGCGCCGCACCCGGAGACGATGACCCGGAGCCGGCCACCCGGAGCCGGCCACCCGGAGACGGACACCCGGAGACGGACACCCGGAGCCGGCCGCCCGGAGACGATCGCCCGGAACCGGCCACCCGGAGTCGGCCACCCGGAGACGGGGCCAACCGCAGACGATCACCCGGAGACGCCAGAGGGGCCCCGCCCGACCAGGCAGGACCTCTCCACGCACATCCGGACCGCGGTCAGCGCGACCGCTTCGCCAGCCGCTCCACGTCCAGCAGGATCACGGCGCGGGCCTCCAGGCGGAGCCAGCCGCGGCCCGCGAAGTCCGCGAGGGCCTTGTTGACCGTCTCGCGGGAGGCGCCGACCAGCTGGGCCAGCTCTTCCTGCGTCAGGTCGTGCACGACGTGGATGCCTTCCTCGGACTGCACGCCGAAGCGGCGCGACAGGTCCAGGAGGGCGCGGGCCACGCGGCCCGGGACGTCGGAGAAGACCAGGTCGGACATCTGGTCGTTGGTCTTGCGCAGGCGCCGTGCCACCGCGCGCAGCAGCGCGGTCGCGACCTCGGGCCGGGCGTTGAGCCAGGGCTGGAGGTCGCCGTGGCCGAGGCCGAGCAGCTTGACCTCGGTCAGGGCCGTGGCGGTGGCGGTACGCGGGCCGGGGTCGAAGAGCGACAGCTCGCCGATCAGCTCGCCGGGGCCGAGGACGGCCAGCATGTTCTCGCGGCCGTCGGGGGAGGTGCGGTGGAGCTTCACCTTGCCCTCGGTCACGACATACAGCCGGTCACCGGGGTCGCCCTCGTGGAACAGGGCGTCACCGCGTGCGAGGGTCACCTCGCCCATGGAGGCGCGGAGCTCCGCGGCCTGCTCATCATCGAGCGCCGCGAAGAGCGGGGCGCGCCGCAGAACGTCGTCCACGAGTCTCTCTCCTATGTCGACCAGCTCAGGGGGACCTGGTTGCCCATTTTGCCGGACGGCTCAAACAGTGCGATCAATCACTACCAAGGATGCCGGACGTACGCGTGTGCTGTGCGGTGAGAGGCCAATCAGAGTGGTGTTACCTGAGGTCCAGGCGGGTGTCAGCGCCCGGCCTTAGGCTGGCCGGGTGTCCAACAAGCCGGTGAGAGCACAGGCCAAGGGGTCCGCAGGAGTGACGGGCGGGCCCAATTCAGCTGTGGGCGAACAAGCCCCCGAGAAGATGCCCGGGAAGCCCCGGAAGGCCCCGCCGAGCCCGCAGGGCAAAGCTTCGGCCAAGAAACCGGAATCGCATCTGGCGATGGTGCGCCGCGCCCGTCGCATCAACCGCGAGCTGGCCGAGATCTATCCGTACGCCCACCCCGAGCTCGATTTCCGGAATCCCTTCGAGCTACTGGTCGCCACGGTCCTCTCGGCGCAGACCACCGACCTGCGCGTGAACCAGACGACCCCGGCCCTGTTCGCCGCCTACCCGACCCCCGAGGACATGGCCGCGGCCGTGCCCGAGGATCTGGAGGAGATCATCCGGCCGACCGGGTTCTTCCGGGCGAAGGCGCGGTCCCTCCTCGGCCTCTCCCAGGCCCTGCGGGACAACTTCGGCGGGAACGTGCCGGGCCGGATCGAGGACCTGGTGACGCTGCCGGGAGTCGGCCGTAAGACGGCCAACGTGGTGCTCGGCAATGCGTTCGGAGTCCCGGGGATCACCGTGGACACCCACTTCGGCCGGCTGGTGCGCCGCTGGAAGTGGACCGAGCAGGAGGACCCAGAGAAGGTCGAGGCGGAGATCTGCGCGATCTTCCCGAAGAGCGAGTGGACGATGCTCTCGCACCGCGTCGTCTTCCACGGCCGCCGGATCTGTCACTCCCGCAAGCCCGCCTGCGGCGCCTGCCCGATCGCCCCGCTGTGCCCGGCGTACGGGGAGGGCGAGACGGACCCGGAGAAGGCGCGGAAGCTGCTCAAGTACGAGAAGGGCGGCCAGCCCGGCCAGCGGCTGAGCCCGCCGCCCGACTATCCGGGCCTGCCGGCGCCGCCGCTGGGCGCCGGCCGGGCGGCCTCGGCGGACGCGGCCGAGGCGACCGGCACGACCGAATCGGCCGCCTCGACCGCCTCCTGAGCACGGAACGCGGAGCGGAACGGAACGGAGCACGGCCGCCGGCCGCCGCACGGCGGCCCGCGGAGGAACCAATCCGGCCCGGGGCTGCGTTGTCCCCGTATCGGGACGGCGACGGTGTCGGCGACGGCGAGGAGCAGGGGTGCCTATGACGCGCGGAGCGCGGGACGAGAGCGGTGTGGCCCAGGCGGCCGCACCGCCGCGGCAGGGCGATCCGCAGGTCCCGTACGAGGACCGGGGCGCCGGCGCTCCGCACGTGAGCACCCAGGGCCTGCCAGGGTGGCTCGGTCCCGTCGTCGAGGCGGTGGCGACGGTCCGGCCGACCCAGCTCAGCCGGTTCCTGCCGCCCGAAGACGGCCGCGGCCGCCAGTCCGCCGTGCTGATCCTCTTCGGCGAGGGCCCCCGTGGCCCCGAGCTGCTGCTCATGGAGCGCGCCGGAACCCTGCGCTCGCACCCCGGGCAACCCTCGTTCCCCGGCGGCGCACTCGACCCGGAGGACGGCGATCCGCACACCACCGGCCCGCTGCGCGCCGCCCTGCGCGAGGCCGAGGAGGAGACCGGGCTCGACCCCTCCGGCGTCCAGCTCTTCGGCGTGCTGCCGCGCCTGTACATCCCGGTCAGCGAGTTCGTCGTGACCCCGGTGCTCGGCTGGTGGCGCGATCCCAGCCCCGTCGGCGTCGTGGACCCGGCCGAGACCGCCCGCGTCTTCACGGTTCCCGTGGCCGATCTCACGGATCCCGATCATCGGGTCATGGCCGTCCATCCGAGGGGCCATCTGGGCCCCGCTTTTACCGTCGAATCGGCTCTGGTCTGGGGTTTTACCGCCGGAGTGATCGACCGGCTCCTGCATTTCGCGGGCTGGGAGCTCCCCTGGGACCGTTCGAGGCAGGTCCCGCTCGACTGGCGCGCATGAGACGGTGACCCTCGTGAACGTGCTGGACATCCTGTTGCTGGTCGCCGCCGTGTGGTTCGCGATCGTCGGCTACCGCCAGGGGTTCGTCGTCGGCATCCTGTCGGTGATCGGCTTCCTCGGCGGTGGTCTCATCGCCGTGTCCCTGCTCCCGCTGGTCTGGGACCGGGTGACCGACAACGGCACCCAGGTCTCCACCACGGTCGTGGTGATCGCCGTCGTCGTGATCATCGTGTGCGCCTCGATCGGGCAGGCCTTCACCACCCATCTGGGCAACCGCCTGCGCCGCCACATCACGTGGTCGCCCGCGCGCGCGCTCGACGCGACGGGCGGGGCCCTGGTCAACGTCGTCGCGATGCTGCTGGTGGCGTGGCTGATCGGCTCGGCCCTCGCCGGGACGTCACTTCCCACCCTGGGCAAGGAAGTCCGCAACTCCAAGGTGCTGCTCGGCGTTTCGCGGGTGCTGCCCGCGCAAGCCAACACCTGGTTCTCGGACTTCAGCTCCACCCTCGCGCGCAGCGGCTTCCCGCAGGTCTTCAGCCCGTTCTCGAACGAGCCGATCACCGAGGTGAAGGCGCCCGACCCGGCGCTCGCCCGCAGCCCCGTCGCCGAGGTGGCCAAGCGCTCGATCGTGAAGGTCGTCGGTACCGCGCCGAGCTGCAGCAAGGTCCTGGAGGGCACCGGATTCGTCTTCGCGCCCGGCAAGGTCATGACCAACGCGCATGTCGTCGGCGGGGTCGGCGAGCCGACCGTGCAGATCGGCGGCGAGGGCAAGCTCTACGACGGCAAGGTCGTGCTCTACGACTGGGAGCGCGACATCGCCGTCCTGGACGTGCCCAAGCTGAAGGCGCCCGCGCTGGAGTTCACCGACAAGGACGCGGCGAGCGGCAGCGACGCGATCGTCGCCGGCTTCCCGGAGAACGGCGCGTACGACGTCCGCGCGGCGCGCGTCCGCGGCCGGATCAACGCCAACGGCCCGGACATCTACCACCGCGGCACCGTCCGGCGCGATGTCTACTCGCTCTACGCGACCGTCCGCCAGGGCAACTCCGGCGGCCCGCTGCTGACGCCCGACGGCAAGGTGTACGGGGTCGTCTTCGCGAAGTCGCTCGACGACCCGAACACCGGGTACGCGCTGACGGCGGACGAGGTCCGAGACGACATCCGGATCGGGAAGACCTCCGACCGGCGGGTCGACAGCCAGGGCTGCGCCCTCTGAGGTCCGTACGGATCGGCTCCGTACGCGTCCGATCCGTACGCGTCCGCTGATCCGTACGGGTCCGGCTGGGCCCGTACGGACGGGGCGCGGCCCCGGCTACGTCCGTGGATGCCGCAGGCGCGCCGAGACCCAGCGGGCCCGGCGGCGCAGGATGCGTGGAATCCCGAGTCGGGGGTCGTGGCCGTCCCGGCCCGTCCTCCCGTGCGTGCCCGGCGTCGCTGCCGGGCGGCGTTCGCGTGCGGTGTCACCGTAGTCGTGCGTCCAGCCCATACAACGAGCTGTGCCCGGGCCCCAAGGTCGGTAACCCCGTCCCGGGCGGCCAATTGGCCTATGCGCCGGGCAATTGAATGTTCGTAGGACAGTCGTACTGACGATGGGTCAGCCGGTCGGCTGACATCCCGTCGGGTCGGCGGTCCGGGTGAGCGGTCCGGGTCAGCGGTCCGGCTCGGGGTCCTTCAGCCAGTTGACCAGCTCGGTCGAGAAGGCCGCCGGATCCTCCTCGTGCGGGAAGTGCCCGAGGCCGTCGAACAGCCGCCACCGGTACGGGGCTTCGACGTACTCCCCGGAGCCGGCCGCGCTCCGGGTCCGCATCACCGGGTCGAGCGATCCGTGCAGGTGCAGCGTCGGCACGCGCACCGGCCGCTTCATCCGGCGGTTGAACTGGAGCCCGTCCGGCCGGGCCATCGACCGCATCATCCAGCGGTACGGCTCGATCGAGCAGTGCGCGGTGGACGGGATGCACATCGCTCGCCGGTACACGTCGAGGTCCTCGACCGCGGGCGGCAGCGGACCGGACCAGTCCCGGATCAGGTCGGCCACGAGCGCCCCGTCGTCGGCGACGAGCTGCCGCTCCGGGATGAACGGCCGCTGGAAGCCCCAGATGTGCGAACTCGCCCGGGTCTGGCCGAAGTCGGACAGCATCGCCGAGCGCCAGCGCCGCGGGTGCGGCATCGAGGAGACCACGAGCCGGCGCACCAGCTTGGGCCGCATCACGGCCGCGGTCCAGGCGAGGTAGCCGCCGAGGTCGTGTCCCACGAGGGCGGCGTCCGGCTCGCCGAGGGACCGTACGACCCCGGTGATGTCGAGCGCGAGGTTCGCGGGGTCGTAGCCGCGCGGGGTGCGGTCGCTGCCGCCCACCCCGCGCAGGTCCATCGCCACCGCGCGGTACCCGGCGTCGGCGAGCGCGGTCAGCTGGTGCCGCCACGTCCACCAGAACTGCGGGAAGCCGTGCAGGAGCAGCACCAGCGGCCCGTCGCCCATTTCGGCGACGTGGAACCGGGCCCCGTTGGCCGCGACGTCCCGGTGGGTCACCGCTCGCCCGCCGGGCACGTCGATCCTGACCGCCGTCGCGGCGGTGGGCGGGGTGCTGGAATCCGGTGAGGGCGCTGTCATGAGGACGAGCGTGCCACACCCACGGCCTGGTCACTCACCGGCCGCGGATGCGGCTTGACGGTCGCGACGACCGCCGCGGTCTCCTTGACCGAGGCGATGGTCTTCTCCGGCGGCTTGACCTTCTTGAACTTCGATACGGCGATCAGCGCCAGCAGGCCCGCGAGCAGCAGGAACGCCACGCCGACGATGAGGAACGACCAGGCCAGCCCGAGCCCGAGGTTGTGGATCCCGTACGCCGCGGCGAAGCTCAGCACGGGCAGGGAGAACAATGCGAACACCCCTGCGATCCCGATGGCGGTGCCGCCGATGCCCACGCGCTTGACGTCCTGGCGGATCTCCGCCTTGGCGAGGGCGATCTCGTCGTGCACCAGGGCGGACATCTCGGCGGTGGCCGAGGCGACCAGCTGGCCGAGTGTGCGCTCGGCCCCTTGCGCCCCTTGGTCCACTGCGCTCATCGCTCTCTCCCTCTGTCTTCTGCCGTCGTCTGCTGTCGACGCCCTGCGCGGCGGCTGTCCTTCGCCCGTCACGGCGTCAGTTCAGATCATGCCGGACGGTCGCGCTCGGCGCTGGACCCGGTGGCCGCTTCGAGCGCGGCGGCGGCGGCCGTCTCGGCCTTGCGGCGGTGTTCCGCGGCCTTCGCCTCGTAGATCTTCGCCATCCGCAGGTGGTACTCGGGCTTGTCCTGCTCGTAGATGTCGGGGATGCCGTCGAGGTCCTCGTCGCGCTCCTCGTCCTCGGTGAGGGCCTGGTACTTGCGGTTGCGGAGCTTGAGCATGACGCTCGCGACGACGGCGGCGATGAGGGAGCCGAACAGGACGGCGGCCTTCACCTCGTCGGTGAGGGTCTGGTCGCCGGTGAAGGCGAGTTCGCCGATGAGGAGCGAGACGGTGAAGCCGATGCCGGCGAGCGAGGCCACGGCGAGTACGTCGGGCCAGGCCAAGTCCTCGTTGAGCGAAGCGCGAGTGAAGCGGGCGGCCAGCCAGGTGCCGCCGAAGATGCCCACGGCCTTGCCGACGACCAGGCCGGATACGACGCCGAGGGTTTCGGGCCGGGTGAAGACCTGGGCGATGGCGTTGTCGGAGAGCGAGACCCCGGCGGAGAACAGCGCGAAGAGCGGGACGGCCAGGCCGGCGGAAATGGGCCGGACGAGGTGCTCGATGTGCTCGCCGGGGGAGGTGTCCTCGCCGTCCTTGCGGGAGCAGCGGAGCATCAGGCCCATGGCCACGCCGGCGATGGTGGCGTGGACGCCGCTGTTGTACATCAGGCCCCAGATGACCAGGGCGAGCGGAACGTACACGTACCAGCCGTGGACGCCCTTGCGGAGGAGGAACCAGAAGACGACCAGGCCGAGGACGGCGCCGCCGAGGGCCAGGAAGTCGATCTCGCTGGTGAAGAACACCGCGATGATCATGATGGCGAAGAGGTCGTCGACGACGGCGAGGGTCAGCAGGAAGGCGCGCAGGGCGGACGGCAGCGAGGTGCCGATGACGGCCAGGACGGCGAGGGCGAAGGCGATGTCGGTGGCGGTCGGGACCGCCCAGCCGTCCATCGAGCCGCCGCCGACCGCGTTGACCAGTACGTAGACCAGCGCGGGTACGGCCATGCCGCAGACGGCGGCGATCACCGGGAGGGCGGCCGCCTTGGGGTCGCGTAGATCGCCCGCGACGAGCTCGCGCTTGAGCTCGATGCCGGCGACGAAGAAGAAGATCGCCAGCAGCCCGTCGGCAGCCCAGTGCTGGAGCGAGAGGTCCAGGCCGAGGGAGGCGGGGCCGATGTGGAAGTCGCTGACCTCGGTGTAGCTGTCGGAGAGGGCGGGGATGTTCGCCCACAGCAGGGCGGCGATGGCGGCCACGAGCAGGAGCACGCCGCCGACGGTCTCGGCGCGCAGGGCGTCGGCCACGAAGCGCCGCTCGGGCAGGGAGAGCCTGCCGAGGAACTTGCGGCTGTGGCGGTCGGTGGGGCTGGGCGCGGCCACGGGGGGCACCTCCGGGGTGGTTGGACGGCATGGCGAAACTCGTTGCCGACCAGACTTCCCGGCGCACCCTGTGGACTTACATTCTTTACGCTTCTCATACTTTACAGGGTGGCGCGAGGACGTATCCGGCGATCTTCACTTTATGTGCGAAAGGGGCATCCGGCGCGACGCGCCGGATGCCCCTTGTCACTCGGTCGGCGCGGTTCGCGCCGAGTCCTCGCCGAGTCCTCGCTCAGTCCTCGCTGGAGGCGGATGGCAGCTTGCTCTGGATCAGATCCATGACCGAGGAGTCGGCCAGCGTCGTGACGTCGCCGACCGCGCGGTCCTCGGCGACATCGCGCAGCAGGCGCCGCATGATCTTGCCCGAGCGGGTCTTCGGCAGCTCCTGGACGGGAACGATCCGCTTCGGCTTGGCGATGGGGCCCAGCGTGGCGCCCACGTGGTTGCGCAGCTCGCCGACCAGGGTGTCGGTCTCCGAGGCGCTGCCGCGCAGGATCACGAAGGCCACGATCGCCTGGCCGGTGGTCTCGTCCTTGGCGCCGACCACGGCCGCCTCGGCGACCGACGGGTGCGAGACGAGCGCCGACTCCACCTCGGTGGTCGAGATGTTGTGTCCGGAGACCAGCATGACGTCGTCCACCCGGCCGAGCAGCCAGATGTCGCCGTCCTCGTCCTTCTTGGCACCGTCGCCCGCGAAGTACTTGCCCTCGAAGCGGGACCAGTAGGTGTCGACGAACCGCTGGTCGTCGCCCCAGATGGTGCGCAGCATCGACGGCCACGGCTCGGTGAGGACCAGGTAGCCGCCACCGCCGTTCGGTACCTCGTGGCCCTCGTCGTCCACGACCGTGGCGCCGATCCCGGGCAGCGCGCGCTGCGCCGAGCCCGGCTTGGCCTCGGTGACGCCGGGCAGCGGGGAGATCATCATGGCGCCGGTCTCGGTCTGCCACCAGGTGTCCACGATCGGGCACCGGTCGCCGCCGATGTGCTTGCGGTACCAGATCCAGGCCTCGGGGTTGATCGGCTCGCCGACCGAGCCCAGCACGCGCAGGCTCGACAGGTCGAACTTCGCGGGGATGTCGTCGCCCCACTTCATGAACGTGCGGATCGCCGTGGGCGCGGTGTACAGGATGGTGACGCCGTACTTCTGCACGACCTCCCAGAACCGGCCCTGGTGCGGGGTGTCCGGCGTGCCCTCGTACATCACCTGGGTGGCGCCGTTGGCGAGGGGCCCGTAGACGATGTACGAGTGCCCGGTCACCCAGCCGATGTCGGCGGTGCACCAGTAGACGTCGCTCTCCGGCTTGAGGTCGAAGACGGCGTGGTGGGTGTACGCGGCCTGCGTGAGGTAGCCGCCGGAGGTGTGCAGGATGCCCTTGGGCTTACCCGTGGTCCCCGAGGTGTACAGGATGAACAGCGGGTGCTCGGCGTCGAAGGCTTGCGGGGTGTGCTCGGCGGACTGGCGTCCGACGATCTCGTCCCACCAGACGTCGCGGCCCTCGGTGAACGCGGTGTCCTGGCCGGTGCGCCGTACGACGAGCACGTGCTCGACCTGCGGGCACTTGGCGACGGCCTCGTCGATGGCGGGCTTGAGAGCACTGGGCTTGCCGCGGCGGTAGCCGCCGTCGGCGGTGATGACCAGCTTGGCGTCGGCGTCCTGGATGCGGGAGGCCACGGCGTCGGCGGAGAAGCCGCCGAAGACCACCGAGTGCGCGGCGCCGACGCGGGCGCACGCGAGCATCGCGACGACGGCCTCGGGGATCATCGGCAGGTAGACCGCGACCCGGTCGCCGGCCTGGACGCCCAGCTCGGTCAGGGCGTTGGCGGCCTTGGAGACCTCGTCCTTGAGCTCGGCGTAGGTGATCGCGCGGCTGTCGCCGGGCTCGCCCTCGAAGTGGATGGCGACGCGGTCGCCGTTGCCGGCCTCGACGTGCCGGTCCACGCAGTTGTACGCGACGTTCAGCTTGCCGTCGGCGAACCACTTGGCGAAGGGCGGGTTGGTCCAGTCGAGCGTCTCGGTCGGCTCGGTGTCCCAGGTCAGGCGGCGGGCCTGCTCGGCCCAGAAGCCCAGCCGGTCCGCGTCGGCCTGTGCGTACGCAGCCCCTGTCACGTTGGCGGCGGCGGCCAGGTCGGCGGGAGGAGCGAATCGGCGCTCCTCCTTCAACAGGTTGGCCAGGCTTTCGTTGCTCACGACATCTCCCTTTCCCAGGGTGTCCGTTGTGTCCCCGGGCATAGCTCATCAGTCAGCGGCCCTGGTGACAAGGGGTAGCCGAAAATTGGTTTAGACCTATATCACGGCCGGGCGGATGCGCAGAGTGGCCCCTTCCCGCTGCAGGGTGCGGGAAGGGGCCACTCTGTGACACGGATACCGGAGGGTACCGGTTCGTTTCTATCCATGATCCGGATCTGCCGGGCACGGCGATTCGGTCATCATTCGGTCATCTTTCAGGCGGGCTGTCCGGCGGGCTGTCCGGCGGGCACCCCGACGTGTCCGACGTGGTGTCCGGCGGGCTGTTCGGCGTGCTCTCCGGCCTGGTGCCCCACGCTGTCGAAGACCCGGCAGTCGAAGAAGTCCTCGCCCTCCGACAGCAGGTACGCCTGGGCCTCACCCACGTGGAAGTACATCCCGTGCAGCTCCAGCGTGCCCTCCGCGAGCCGCCGGGCCACCGATTCGTGCGCCCGCAGGTGCTCCAGCTGCTGCACCACATTGGTCAGGCACAACTGCTCCACGGCATCCGCCGGGAGCCGGCCCGCGATCCGCGCCCAGGCGTGGTGGCGGCTGGCCATCCGCTCCAGGCTGGGCAGCCCGTGCCGCAGCCACCGGCGCAGCGGGGTCATCGGGGCCCCGGGCGTGGAGTTCAGCAGCGCCTGCATGGCCCCGCAGCCCGAGTGCCCGCACACCGTGATGCTGTCCACCTTGAGCACGTCCACCGCGTACTCGATGGCCGCCGCGACCGAGTCGTCCGTGCCCTCGGCGCCCGGCAGCGGGACCAGGTTGCCGACGTTGCGGACCGTGAACAGGTCGCCGGGGCCGCTGGCCGTGATCATGCTGGTGACCAGGCGGGAGTCCGCGCAGGTCAGGAAGAGCTGCGAGGGCCGCTGCCCCTCCCGGGCCAGCCGGGCCAGCTCCTCGCGGACGTGCGGCGCGGTGTCCCGCTGGAAGGCGCTGATCCCGCTGGCCAGTTGGCCGGCGCCGCGGCGGCGCGGGGCCGGGGCCGGAGCCGGGGCCTCCACGGCCTCCAGCGCGTCCGGAGCCGTGGCCGCACCGGGGATCGTGTGCTCGGCCGTCGGCCGGTGGTCGCAGTGGTTCATCCACGGGGTCCAGGGGCGGCAGCACTGGTGCCCGCCGCGATGGCCCCCGCGGTGGGAGCGCTGCTCGACGCGGTCGGCCCGGTCGGCCCGGTCGGCCCGGTGGGCCTGGTGCCCCTGATGGGCCTGCTGTCCCTGGTGGGCCTGGTGCGCCAGGTGGGTCCGGTTGGCGCGGTCCGCGCCGGTCATCCGGGTGGTGGAGCGGCCGGTGACCTCCAGCGAGCCCCCGTGCACCAGGTGGGCGTGCTGCCAGTCCTGGAGCGTCTCGTACGCCGCGTGGTCCATGAACGAGCCGTCCAGCTCCACCACCACCCGCCCGCCGGGCGGGATCTGGTTCAGCACCCGGCTCAGCCGCGGCACCGCGAGGAAGGTCAACTGCCCGCGCGCCCACACCCGGTGGACCCCGTCCTGCACCTCGACCGTGATCCGGGTCCGGGCCAGCCGGTGCAGGGCGATCGCGACGGCCACCGCGATGCCGATGGCGACCCCCTCCAGTACCCCGCCGAGCACCACGGCCGCGATCGTCGTCACGTACACCGCGATCTCGCGGTGCCGGGTGACCGTGCGCAGATGCGTGGCGCTGACCATTTGCACGCCCAGCGCCATCACCAGCGCGGCCAGCGCGGCGAGCGGGATCAGGTCGAGGACGGGGACGAGAAGGGCGGCCGCGAGCAGGATCCAGAGCCCGTGCAGCATCACCGACCGGCGGCTGACGGCCCCGGACTTGACGTTGGCCACGCTCCGGACGGCCCCGCCCGCGACGGGCAGCCCGCCCAGCAGTCCGGAGAGGACGTTCGCCGCACCCTGTCCGCGCAGTTCCCGGTCGAGGTCGGCGCGCGGCGGGCGGTTGCCCGTACGCCGCTGCGAGGCGATCAGCTTGTCGGTGGCGACCGCGGACAGCAGGGATTCCACGCTGCCGACCAGGGTGACCGTCAGGACGGCCGCGATGATGCCGAGGACCGGACCCTCGGGCAGCTCGGGCAGGGCGTGGCTGCGCCAGGACGGCAGGTCCACCCGGGGCACGCTCAGCCCGGTCAGCGCGGCGAACGCCGTGGCCGTGGCCACGGCGGCCAGCGCGGCCGGCACCTTGCGCAGCGCGAGCCCGATCCGCCCGGGCAGCCGCGGCCAGCCGAGCAGGACGACCAGGGTCAGGGCGCTGACGCCGAGCGCGGCCGGGTGCAGCTGGGCCAATTGACCCGGCAGGCCCAGGACGTTGGCGAGGGCGGAGCTCTGCGGGGTGCCGCCGAGGACGATGTGCAGCTGGGCCAGCGCGATCGTGACGCCGACGCCCGCGAGCATGCCGTGGACGATGGCCGGGCTGACCATGAGCGCCGAGCGGGCGGTGCGCAGCGCGGCGAGCCCGAGCTGGCAGCAGCCGGCGAGCACGGTGATGGCGCAGGTCGTGCGCCATCCGTAGTGCTGGATCAACTCGGCGGTGACGACCGTGAGTCCGGTCGCGGGTCCGCTCACCAGGAGGGGGGTGCCGCCCAGGCGCCCGGCCACCATCCCGCCGACGGCCGCGGCCACCAGGCCCGCCTGGAGCGGGGCGCCGGTGGCGAGCGCGATGCCGAGGGAGAGCGGCAGGGCGATCAGGAAGACGGTCAGCGAGGCGGACAGGTCGGCATGGAGATCGGCTCGATGCCCCTTGCGTGGCGTGCCGTGGGCCGTGGGGGAGGTGGCTGTCATAGGTCCCGTCTCCTCTGCGGAGGGGTGAAGCGGCGGGAGTCTCAACACTCAGTAAATGAAAGGTAATGGAGAGTAAAGGATCGCGATAGGGAATGGGAGCAAATGGACTAGAAATTAGCGCCCAGGGGTGATTAAGCATTTTGTACGGCTTGTCACATCATCTTCACGGCGGACCGCATGGGACGTTGCGGCGCGGAAGACCCGCGATGGAACTGCGAGGAGAGGTGGACGGATGATCGCCGCCACGAAGAAGATCGCCGGCGGCCTGGTCGCCACGGCGCTGGTGCTGGGCGTCGCCGGGTGCAGCACCTCGGGGCCCGCCAAGCCCGCCGGGGGGCCGAACGCCAAGAAGGGCCCCGCCCCGGAGGCCGCCCCCGGCAGCGTGAACCGGCTCATCGGCGACGGCTCGACGGCGTACACGGGTGCGCAGCCGAACGTGCGGAAGCCGGAGAAGCTGAAGCCCGGCGAGAAGCCGCCGCAGTTCGTGGTGTTCTCGTGGGACGGGGCCGGCGAGGACAGCCAGAAGCTCTTCTCGCACTTCCGCGAGGTCGGGAAGAAGTACAACGCCCGGATGACGTACTTCCTCAGCGGCGTGTACATGCTCCCGGAGGAGAAACGTTCCCTCTATACGGCCCCGCAGCACGAGTCCGGCCGTTCCGACATCGGCTTCGGTGATCTCCAGGGCATCAAGGACACGGCCGCGCAGGTCCGCGGGGCGTGGCTGGAGGGCAACGAGATCGGCACCCACTTCAACGGCCACTTCTGCGGCCCCGACGGCGGCGTCGGCACCTGGTCCGTCCCGGAGTGGAAGAGCGAGATCGACCAGGCCAAGTCGTTCGTCAAGAGCTGGAAGACGAACACGCCGGACCTCAAGGGCATGGAGCCGCTCCCGTTCGACTACGACAAGGAGCTCATCGGCGCCCGTACCCCCTGCCTCGAAGGCCAGAAGAACTTCATGCTGGCGGCCAAGGACATGGGCTTCCGCTACGACTCCAGCGGCATCAGCAAGCAGATCTGGCCGAAGAAGACGGACGGGCTCTGGGACGTCCCGCTCCAGCTGGTGCCCATGCCGGGCCGTGCCTTCGACACGCTGAGCATGGACTACAACTACCTGGTCAACCAGTCCGGTACGACCACGCAGGGCGACCCCTCGCAGCACGCCTACTGGGGCGAGCAGATGCGCGAGGGCCTCCAGCAGGCCTTCGACCGGGTCTACTCGGGCAACCGCGCGCCGCTGATCATCGGCAACCACTTCGAGTCCTGGAACGGCGGCACCTACATGAAGGCCGTCGAGGACTCGATCGAGTCGATGTGCACGCAGAAGGAGGTCCGCTGCGTGCCGTTCCGCGAGCTGGTCGACTGGCTGGACGCCCAGGACCCGAAGGTCCTGGAGTGGATGCGCGGCCTCGACGTCGGCGAGTCCCCCAAGGACGGCTGGACGAAGTTCCTGACGGCGGGGCCGCCGGCCAAGCCGGCCGCCCCCGCGGTCAAGCCGGCTGAGGAGCCGGCCGAAGAGGAGTCGGGCGAGGAGTAGGGAACTCCGGGCTCTCCCGCAGGACGAAATCGGGGTCGATCTGGGCAGCCAGGTCGGCCCCGGTCTTGGCGTTCCCCCAGCTCTCCGCGTTCCGCAGGTGGAAGTGGACCATCTGCGCGGTGTACCGCTCCCAGTCGCGGTCGGCGTACGAGTCGTCCGCCGCGTCCTGGAGGGCCTGGAGGGCGAGCCGGTTGCTCGCTTCGAGCAGCTCGAACGCAGCCGGGCGGCCCTTCTCCATCGCCCGGACCCAGTCGGAGTGCCCGACGGTGACGAGCAGGTCCTCCCCGACCTCGTCCTGGAGGAACTCGATGTCGTCCGTGCCCTGCACCTTGTTGCCGACGACCTTGAGCGCGACCCCGAAGTCCCGCGCGTACTCCTTGTACTGGCGGTAGACGGAGATGCCCTTGCGGGTCGGCTCCGCGACCAGGAAGGTCATGTCGAAACGGGTGAACATGCCCGAGGCGAAGGAGTCGGAGCCCGCGGTCATGTCGACGACGACGTACTCGTCGGGACCGTCGACCAGGTGGTTGAGGCAGAGCTCCACCGCCCCCACCTTGGAGTGGTAGCAGGCGACCCCGAGGTCCGACTCGGTGAACGGGCCGGTGGCCATCAGCCGTACGGGCTCCCCGTCGAACACCAGCGTGCGCGCGCAGGCCTCGTACACCGGATTGTCCTCGGCGACCCGCATCAGGCGCGATCCGGCGCCGGGCGGGGTGGTCTTGATCATCGTGTCGGCGGAGGCGATGCGCGGATTGGAGCCGCGCAGGTACTCCTTGATCAGGGGCAGGTGCGCGCCCAGGGCGGGCAGCGCGGCGGCCTCGTCCTCGCCGAGTCCGAGCGCGGCGCCCAGATGCTGGTTGATGTCGGCGTCCACCGCGACGACGGGGGCTTCATTGGCTGCGAGGTGGCGGATGAAGAGGGAGGACAGGGTCGTCTTGCCGCTGCCGCCCTTTCCCACGAAAGCGATCTTCATGTTCACCAAGAGTAGTGGCCTTGTCGCTTTGCGTGGTGTTGCTAAGTGAAGAAGACCACTCCAAGGAGGGGTCGGTGCTATGGAGGTGCAGTGCGTAGGCTCCTTACTTATGAGTAGCGCTTCTGACCCGCTGGCCGCCCTGGGTTCTCTCCCGGGCGTCGCCGAATCCGTGGATTCCGTACGCAAGGCCGTGGACCGGGTCTACGGGCACCGGGTCATGCGCCGGCGCAGCGGGGAGATCACCTCGGAGGCGGCGCTGCGCGGGGCGCGCGGCAGCGCGGCGCTGTCCGGGGCGGACTGGGCGCTGGAGGAGGTGCGCCGCCGCACCGACTTCGGCGCGGAGGCGGAGGCGCGCACGGTGGGCGCGGCGCTGCGCCTGACGGCGGAGGCCGGGCAGCTGCTGAGCATCTGGCGCCAGTCGCCCCTGCGGGTGCTGGCGCGTCTGCACCTGGTGGCGTCGGGGTCGACGGCCGACGGTGACGTGGTGGGCCGGCCGCGGCTGGCGGGCGAGCCGGTGGACGAACCTTTCGTCACGCTGCCGCTGCCGGGCGCGGACGAGGTGGCGGGCCGGCTGGACGGCCTGTCCCGGCTGATCATCGCGGGCGGTTCGGCCCCGGCGCTGATCACGTCGGCGGTGGTGCACGGCGAGCTGCTGGCGCTGCGGCCGTTCGGCTCGTACAACGGGCTGGTCGCGCGGGCGGCGGAGCGGATCGTGCTGATCAACAGCGGTCTGGACCCGAAGGCGATCTGCCCGGCGGAAGTCGGCCACGCGGAGCAGGGCCGGGACGCTTACCTGGCGGCCTTCGAGGGCTACGTCTCGGGGACGGCGGAGGGGATGGCGGCGTGGATCGCGCACTGCGGCCGCGCGATCGAACTGGGCGTCCGCGAGTCGACGGCGGTCTGCGAGGCGTTGCAGCGGGGCGCGGCGTAGTCGGACCCGGGGGCCGTGCGGGGCGGTTGGCGCACGGGGAGGCCGGAGAGGGGCCCGCGCAGGGTTGGGGCTCGCACAGGGCTGGGCTCGCACAGGGTTGCGGCGACACCGTCTAGCTCTGGTGTCGCCGCTGGCATTTGCGCCCAGTTACCAAGCGTCCTCGATGGTTGCCCATCAGGTCGGGAACTTTGCCCGTCACCTGGTGCGGCTGGCCCGTAATCGACGGGTCGACGTCGCGTGGGTGCTCGGCGCTCCTGCTTCGGTCCGTGGGCCTTACTGCGTTTAAAGATGATCCTCTCGGATGTTCTTTGGTCTCGCGGGCCGTTGACTCCTTTGTACTCCGCTTCGCTGACAAGCGGAACCCCTACCCACTTTTTTTACTTTCCAGGACACCGTGGGGCGAACCGGACAGCGGTCATCGCCGCAGCTCAGGGCGGGGCTCCCGCCCGGCGTCCGCTGACCTCCCGGGCCCCGCTGGGGTATTCGGCCCGGGGTCCAGCCCCGCGGCCGCCGCCACCGGCCGGAACCGGGGCGGCGGCGCGCAAACGGTCAGGCGGAGGCGGCGGCGGCCAGTGCGCTGGCCCGGCGCCGGCTGGCGTACCAGACGAGCCCCGCGGTGGCGGCAGCCGCGCCCACGGCGGCCGCGGCCACCAACGCCGGCCGCGCCGGCATGGACAGCGCCGGCAGCCGCTGCTTCAGCCGCACGGGCCGGTTGAACACCAGCACCGGCCACTCCCGCGCCACCGCCTCCCGCCGCAACGCCCGGTCGGGGTTGACGGCGTGCGGGTGTCCGACCGCCTCCAGCATCGGGATGTCCGTCACCGAGTCGCTGTACGCGTAGCACCGCGCGAGGTCGTACCCCTCGGACTCCGCGAGCTCCCGGACCGCTTCGGCCTTGGTCGGCCCGTAGGCGTAGTACCCGATCTCGCCCGTGAAGCAGCCGTCCTCGCCGATGACCATGCGCGTCGCGACGACCCGGTCCGCGCCGAGCATCTCGCCGATCGGCTCGACGACTTCGGCCCCGGACGTCGACACGATGACCACGTCGCGGCCGGCCGTGTGGTGGGCCTCGATCAGGGAGGCGGCCTCGTCGTAGATCAGCGGGTCGATCAGGTCGTGCAGGGTCTCGGCGACGATCTCCCGCACCTGCTGGACGTTCCACCCCTTGCAGAGGGAGGACAGGTACTCACGCATCCGCTCCATCTGGTCGTGGTCGGCGCCGCCGACCAGGTAGATGAACTGGGTGTAGGCGGTACGCAGCACGGCGCGGCGGTTGATGAGGCCGCCCTGGTAGAAGGACTTGCTGAACGTCAGAGTGCTTGACTTCGCAATGACCGTCTTGTCCAGGTCGAAGAAGGCTGCGGTGCGGGGCGACGAGTGCGGCAAGGGCTGGATTTCCACGCCCCGAGCATATGCGCCCACCATTCGGCGTAAGGTGTGGCGCGTGGGTTTGCCTGAGAAGGCTCTCGGGTACACCATGGAAGTCACGGATCGTTCGCGACCGTGCTAACCCGGTCTGGCTCCTCCCCCCCCGAGTCGGACCGTGGGGACGACCCCCGCTCTCCCCCCCGGCGGGGGTCGTCGCATGTCCGGACGCGGTTTGCGTCCCTGCCTTCGGCCCCAAGTGACCATTCCTGCAGCCCCCCTTCCGCGGCGGGCCCTGCGTGGCGAAGGCCCTCACCCCTCCAGGCTCGTGACGGAGCGTAGTGGTTCCGCCGCGCTCCGGAACTCACCTGTTGGGGTGATGAAGTTATTCACAGGGCTCTTGTTGTCCACAGTTTTTGAGCAAGATCCACTTCTTTTTCCGGATGGCCCCACGGTGATTCCAGCCGCGAAGTCCGCGGTGCTGGGATTTGCAGTGAGAAGGGGGCGGAGATCGTGGCTGGATCGAAGTCGTGTGAAGTGCCGGATCGCGTGGAAGCAGGCGGAATCAGGCCATCGGGCGCTCCGGGCGGGGCCGTGCCCGGCGGCGGGCGGCCGCTGATCATCACCGAGGACCCGCTGCTGCTCGACGATCTGCTGCGGTTGTGCGCGGCGGCGGGCGCCGAGCCGCATGTGCACCATGCGGTGCCCGAGCAAAGCGGAGGCGGTGGCGGCGGAAGCGGCGGGAGGGGTGAAAGCGGCTCCGAAGCCGCCCCGGAGGCGGCCGGGAGCGTCGGATGGGAGTCCGCGCCGCTCGTGCTCGTCGGGGACGATGCAGCCCGCCGGGTGCGCGGCGCTCCGCGCCGGGGCGGGGTGCTGCTCGTCGGCCGGGACCTGGACGACCCCCTCGTCTGGCAGCGGGCGGTGGAGATCGGCGCCGAGGAGGTGCTCCGGCTCCCCGACGCCGAGAGCCGGCTCGTCGACCGCATCGCCGATGTGGTGGAAGGGGCCGGGAAACCCGCCCTCGCCGTCGGGGTGATCGGCGGCAGCGGCGGGGCCGGAGCCTCCACCCTCGCGTGCGCCCTCGCCCTCCGGGCCGCCCGCGCCGGGGAGCGGACCATCCTCATCGACGGGGACCCGCTCGGCGGCGGTATGGACGTACTGCTCGGCGGCGAGAGCGCCGAGGGGCTCCGCTGGCCCGACTTCGCGGGCTCGCGGGGCCGGGTGGGCGCCGGTGCGCTGGAGGAGTCCCTGCCGGAGCTGCACGCGCTACGGGTGCTCAGCTGGGACCGCGGGGACCGGGTGGTGGTGCCGCCCGCGGCGATGCGCTCCGTGCTGGCCGCCGCGCGCCGCCGGGGCGGGGTGGTGGTGGTCGACCTGCCCCGGCGGGTGGACGAGGCCGTGGCCGAGGCCCTGGCCCAGCTGGACCTGGTCCTGATGGTGGTGCCGGGCGAGTTGCGGGCGGTGGCCGCCGCTGGCCGGGTCGCGGCCGGCGTGCGGATGGTGGCTCGGGACGTCCGGGTGGTCGTACGGGGCCGCTGTCCGGGCGGGCTCGACGCCGAGGCGGTGGCCGGGCTGCTGGGGGTGCCGCTCGCCGGGGAGGTGCCGGTCGAGGTGGGCCTCCCGGGGCGGGTCGCCGAGGGGGAACCACCGGGCGGGCAGGGGCGGGGCGCGCTGGCTCGCTTCTGCGACGGCTTCTGGCGGCGGGCGCTCGGCCCCGCCCAGGGGGTGGCGGCATGAGCGCCGTACTCCTGGACGCGGTGCGCCAGCGGCTCGCCGAGAGCGGGGCGGAACCGACCCCGGCCCGGGTGGCGGCGGCCCTGCGGGCGCAGGGCCGACTGCTCGGGGACGCGGAAGTGCTGGGCGTGGCCGCCGAGTTGCGGTCCGAGCTGGTCGGGGCCGGCCCGCTGGAAGCGCTGCTCTCCGACCCGGAGGTCACCGATGTCCTGGTGGCCGCCCCGGACCGGGTGTGGGTGGACCGCGGCGGCGGCCTGGAGCTGACCGGGGTGACCTTCGCCGACGCCGATGCCGTGCGCAGGCTCGCCCAGCGCCTGGCCGCCGTCGCGGGCCGGCGCCTGGACGACGCCCGGCCCTGGGCGGACGCCCGGATGCCCGACGGCACCCGGCTGCATGCCGTGCTGCCGCCGGTGGCGGTCGGCTCGGCCTGTCTGTCGCTGCGGGTGGTGCGGCCGAGGGCGTTCACGCTGGACGAGCTGGTCGAGGCGGGCACGCTGCCGCCCGGCGGGCAGCGGCTCCTGCGGGACATGGTCGAGGCCCGGCTGTCGTTCCTCGTCTCCGGCGGAACCGGCACCGGCAAGACCACGCTGCTCAGCGCCCTGCTCGGGCTGGTCGGCCCCGGCGAGCGGATCGTCCTGGCCGAGGATTCGGCCGAGCTGCGCCCCGACCATCCGCACGTGGTGCGGCTGGAGACCCGGCCGGCCAACCAGGAGGGTGCGGGTCTGGTCACCCTGGCGGACCTGGTCCGGCAGGCGCTGCGGATGCGCCCGGACCGGCTGGTCGTCGGCGAGGTCCGGGGCGCGGAAGTGGCCGATCTGCTGGCGGCTTTGAACACGGGGCACGAAGGCGGCTGCGGCACGGTCCATGCGAATGCCGCCGCGCACGTTCCGGCCCGGCTGGAGGCCCTCGGGACCTCCGCCGGGCTCGACCGGGCCGCCCTGCACAGTCAGTTGGCGGCCGCGCTGACCATGGTGGTCCATCTGGTCCGGGACCGGGCCGGGCGGCGGCGGGTGGCCGAGGTGCACGTGCTGGAGCGGGACTCCGCCGGGCTGGTGGTCACCGTACCGGCGCTGCGCTGGTCCGCCCGGGGCTTCGCCCGGGAGCGGGGCTGGGAGCGGCTGCGTCCGCTGCTGCGGGGTGCGCGGTGAGCGGGGTGGCCGCGGTACCGGTGCCGCTGTTCGCCGGGGTGCTCTGTGCGGGGACGGCCGCCTGGGCGCTGGCCGGGGGAGACCGGGTGGCCCGGCGGGCGCGGGTGGTGCTGGCCGGGGGCGGGCCCGTGGTGCCCTGTGGTCCGGTGCGCCGGGAGCGGCTGCTGGTCGCGGTGCGGGTACGGGCCGCGCGGTGGCGGGAGTGGTCCTGCCTCGGGATCGGGCTCGTGGTCGCGCTGCTGGGCGCGTCGGTGATCCCGCTGGTGGCGGGCGGGGCGGCGGTGCCGCTGGTGCGGCGGTGGCTGCGGGTCCGTCGGCGGGAGCGGGAGCGGGGCGCCCGGGCCGCCGGGGTGATCGCGCTGTGCGGCGCGGTGGTGGGCGAGCTGCGGGCGGGGGCCCAGCCCGGACAGGCGCTGACGGCGGCGCTGCGGCGGACGGCCGCGGGGCCGGGGGGTCCGGGCCCGGCGGAGGCGGCGGTGCTGGCCGCCGCGGCGTTCGGCGGTGACGTCCCCGCGGCGTTGCGGCAGGCGTCGCGGGAGCCCGGCGCGGACGGCCTGGCCGGGATGGCCGCCTGTTGGTCGATCTCGGTGGACGGTGGCGCGGGGCTCGCGGCCGGACTGGACCGGCTGGAGGGGGCGTTGCGGGCCGAGCAGGACCGGCAGGAGTCCCTGCGGGCGCAGTTGGCGGGCGCCAGGTCGACCACGGCGGTGCTGGCCCTGCTGCCGCTGGTCGGCCTGTTGATCGGCACGGGGCTCGGAGCGGACCCGCTCCGCGTGCTGCTGCACACCCCGGTCGGGTGGGGCTGTCTGCTGGCGGGCGGGGTGCTGGAGGCGCTGGGGCTGCTGTGGTGCCGGCGGATCGTACGGGCGGGGGAGCGGTGATGGGCGGTTTCGTGATCCACAGGCTGGGGACGGCGTTGTGCCTCGCGGTGTCGGTGCTGTGCACGGCTTCGGCGGTGGCGGCCCGGGTCCGGGCGCGGGCCGCCCGGCGCAGGATCTCCGCGCTGCTGTCGGCGGAACCGGAGCGTCGGGCGCCGGTGTTCGGGTCCGGGATACGGGCGGCGGTGACGGTGTGGGCGGGCCCGGCGGGGGCGCTGCTGGCGGCCTGGGTACTGGTCGGCGGGGTGCTCGGAGTGTCGGCCGGCTGCGGGGCGGCGATCGGGGTGTGGCGCTGGCAGCGTCGGGCGCGGCCGCCGGCCGGGGTGGATCCGCGGGAGGCGGAGCGCCAGCTCCCGTTCGCGGCCGATCTGTTGGCCGCGTGCCTCGCGGCCGGTGCGGCGCCCGTGGAGGCCGCCGAGGTGGTGGGCGAATCGCTGGGCGGTCCGGTCGGCGAGCGGCTGGCGCTGGCCGGGGCGGAGCTGCGGCTCGGCGGTGAACCGGGCGCCGCGTGGGGGAGGTTGGCGGAGATACCGGGCGCCCGGGTGCTCGCGGAATGCCTGGAGCGGGCCGCCCGTACGGGAGCCCCGGTCGCCGAGCCGGTCTCCCGCCTGGCGACGGCCCTGCGCGAGGACCGCGTCCGGCGGGCCGGCGCCCGGGCGCAGCGGGCGGCGGTGCTCGTCACCGCTCCGGTGGGGCTGTGTTTCCTCCCCGCGTTTCTCGCGGTCGGAGTGGCTCCGGTGGTGATCGGAATGGCCTCTGGCCTTCTCGCTGCCACCTGAAGTCCCAGCAGAAAGTCCGGTAACTCGGCTCGCGCGTAGCCGTATGCGCAGGACCTCAACTCTGCGCCTGGAAAGCCCCATCGGATCACCACTGAGATCACGTCAGGAACCGAATCAACAGGAGGTTGTCATGAGGATCATCTGGTTTCGTCTGCGGTCGGCGATGAGCGGTCGTGCGGACGACGCGGGCATGTCCACTTCTGAATACGCCATGGGCACGATCGCGGCATGTGCATTCGCGGCCGTTCTGTACAAGGTGGTGACGAGTGACGTGGTCTCCACGGCACTCCAGTCGACCATCGGGAAGGCACTCGATGTGCCGTTCTGAGGAAAGGCGCGGGGGACGGGGCGACCGGGGATATGTGACGGCGGAGGCCGCCCTGGTGATTCCCGCGCTGGTGCTCTTCGCGGCGCTGCTGGTGTGGGCGCTGATGGCGGCGGCCGCGCAGATCCGATGTGTGGACGCGGCCCGGGCCGGCGCCCGGGCCGCGGCCCGCTCGGAGCCTCCGGGTGTGGCGGAGGCGGCGGCCCGGTCGGCCGCCCCGGCGGGGGCGGAGGTGGGGCTGGAGCGGGAGGGGGACCTGTGGCGGGTCAGGGTGTCGGCGCCGGCGCCGGGCCCGCGCGGGCTCCCGGTGCGGCTCGGGGCACAGGCGGTGGCCCTGGCCGAGGACAGCGTGGGACCGCCGCCATGAGCCGGGGCCGGGGCCGGGGCCGGGACCGGGGGTCGGCGACGGTGTGGGCCGCGCTGGTGGCGACGGTGCTGGGGGCGGTGTTCGGCGGGGTGCTGCTGCTCGGCCAGGCCGTCGTGGCCCGGCACCGCGCGGCGGCGGCTGCCGACCTGGCGGCCCTGGCGGCGGCCGCGACCTGGACCCACGGCCCCGAGGCCGCCTGCGCCGCGGCCCGCCGCGTCGCCGGGGCCCAGGGCGCGGCGGTGACCGCCTGCACCGTCCGGGGCGAGGTGGCCGAGGTGGCGGCCCGCCCCGCGACCGGCCCCTTCGCCCCGGCGATCGGCGCCCGAGCGGGCCCTCCCGAGAGCAGGCCCGCCCGCGCGAGCCCCGACTGACCCGGGGTTCCTCGTACGAGGGCGCTCAGGCGGGCGGGGCCTCGGACAGGAGGCGGGTGAGGAGGCGGATCGCGCCGCGTTTGTGGAGGGGGTCGTTGCCGTTGCCGCACTTGGGGGACTGGATGCAGGACGGGCAGCCGGCCTCGCATTCGCAGGCGGCGATCGCGTCGCGGGTCGCCGTCAGCCAGGCGCGGGCCGTGTGGAACGCCCGCTCAGCGAAGCCGGCGCCGCCGGGGTGGCCGTCGTAGACGAACACGGTCGGGAGGAGGGTGTCGGGATGCAGCGGGACGGAGACCCCGCCGATGTCCCAGCGGTCGCAGGTGGCGAACAGCGGGAGCAGGCCGATGGAGGCGTGCTCGGCGGCGTGCAGGGCGCCGCCGAGGATCTCCGGGTTGATCCGGGCCTCGTCGAGCTGGTCCTCGGTCACGGTCCACCACACGGCCCTGGTGCGCAGGGTGCGCGGCGGCAGGTCCAGCTTGGCCTCGCCGAGCACCTCGCCGGTGATCAGTTTGCGGCGCAGGTACGAGACGACCTGGTTGGTCACCTCGACCGAGCCGAAGCAGAGCCGGGCCGGGCCCCACGGGATCTCGGTCTCGGTCTCCAGGACGGAGATGGAGGTGGTGTCGCGTGCGGTGGTCGAGAACGGCGGGTTGGACTCCTCGACCAGCGCCACCGAGTCCTCCAGGTCCAGCTGCTTCACCAGGTAGGTGCGGCCCTGGTGGAGGTGGACCGCCCCTTCGTGGACGGCGGTGTGGGCCGCCGACTCGTCGACGGTGCCCAGCAGGCGCCCGGTGGCCGCCTCGACGATCTGGACCGGGCGGCCGCCCCCGCCGCGGATGTCGGTCAGGTCCGAGGCCCGCTCCCTTCGGGTCCAGTGCCAGGCCGTGGCCCGGCGGCGCAGCAGCTTGGCGGCCTCCAGCTGCGGGATCAGTTCGGCGGCCGCCGGGCCGAACAGGGCGAGGTCCGGCTCCGTCAGCGGGAGCTCGGCGGCGGCCGCGCACAGGTGCGGGGCAAGGACGTACGGGTTGTCCGGATCCAGCACCGTGGCCTCCACCGGCCGGCGGAAAAGGGCCTCCGGATGGTGGACCAGATACGTGTCCAGGGGGTCGTCCCGGGCGATCAGCACGGCCAAGGCGCCCTGCCCCGAGCGCCCGGCCCGGCCCGCCTGCTGCCACAGGGAGGCCCGGGTGCCCGGGTACCCGGTGATCAGGACGGCGTCCAGCCCCGAGACGTCCACGCCCAGCTCCAGGGCGGTGGTGGCGGCCAGGCCGAGCAGCTCGCCGGAGTGCAGGGCACGCTCCAGGGCCCGGCGCTCCTCGGGCAGGTAGCCGCCCCGGTAGGCCGCGACACGCCGGGGCAGGGACCGGTCCACCTCGGCAAGACGCTCCTGGGCGATCACCGCGATCAGCTCCGCGCCGCGCCGGGAGCGGACGAAGGCGACCGTACGGACCCCCTGGACGACCAGGTCGGTCAGCAGGTCGGCGGTCTCGGCCGTGGCGGTGCGGCGCACCGGGGCGCCCTTCTCGCCCCGCAGCTCGGTCAGCGGCGGCTCCCACAGGGCGAAGACGACCTCGCCGCGGGGGGAGGCGTCGTCGGCGACCTCCAGGACCGGCACGCCCGTCAGCCGGGACGCGGCGGCCGCCGGGTCGCTCGCCGTGGCCGAGGCCAGCAGGAAGACCGGATCGGCGCCGTAGCGGGCGCACAGCCGCCGCAGGCGGCGCAGTACCTGGGCCACGTGGGAGCCGAATACGCCCCGGTAGGTGTGGCACTCGTCGATGACCACGTAGCGCAGCGCGCGCAGGAAGGAGGACCAGCGGGGGTGGGCGGGCAGGATCCCCCGGTGCAGCATGTCGGGGTTGGTGAGCACGTAATTCGCGTACTGGCGCACCCATTCGCGTTCTTCCACCGGCGTGTCGCCGTCGTAGACCGCGGGCCGGACCGCGTTGCCGAGGGGTGCGGCCAGCTCGCGTACGGCGCGCCGCTGGTCGGCCGCCAGGGCCTTGGTCGGGGCGAGGTAGAGGGCGGTCGCACCCCTGCCGTTGGGGGCCTGCGCACCGTCCGCGAGGGCGGAGAGCACGGGCGCGAGGTAGGCCAGTGACTTTCCCGAGGCGGTGCCGGTGGCGACGACCACCGACTCGCCGTCCAGGGCGTGCTCGGCGGCCGCGGCCTGGTGTTCCCACGGATGTTCGATGCCCGCCGCCTGGATCGCGGCTACGACATCCGTTCGGATGCGGTCGGGCCAGACTGCATGACGACCCTCCCGAGGGGGCAGGTGCTCCGTATGGGTGATGCGCGCAGCTCGAGAAGGCCCCCGTGAGAGCCGGTCCAGAACCGTGCCGGGGGTGGGTCGAGGGTCCTCGGGTGCCGTGGGCCGACCGGGACGGTGAGTATTGGCCATTGGAACCGAGTGTGTCACCGGCGTGCGGGACAATGGTCGGAAGGCGTCGTGCGCGCCTGCCGGTAAGTGATTGAATGCCATCGCGGCAGCCAATCCCTCCCCTGCCTACGGGTGGGGAGGCCCCTGGGGGGCGCCGCTCGATAGCAAGGTGCTGGAGGATCCGTGGACCTGTCCCTGTCGACTCGCACTGTCGGCGACCGCACGGTCGTGGAGGTCGGTGGCGAGATTGATGTGTATACCGCGCCCAAGCTGCGCGAGCAGTTGGTCGAGTTGGTGAACGACGGCAGCTACCACCTGGTTGTCGACATGGAGCGAGTGGACTTCCTCGACTCCACCGGGCTTGGTGTGCTCGTGGGAGGTCTCAAGCGCGTCCGTGCACATGAGGGCTCGCTGCGTCTGGTGTGCAACCAGGAGCGCATCCTGAAGATTTTCCGCATCACCGGCCTGACGAAGGTGTTCCCGATCCACACGACGGTGGAGGACGCCGTCGCAGCCACCGACTGACGGTTCGACCCCCCGGGGCGCCGCGAGGCGCCGCGGGGGGAGCCGAAGAGGAGCGGGGGCGCGGGCCGACAGCGGTCCGGGCCCCTGTAAGGCACGCCCGTAGTCCGAGGGGGACGCGCATGGCCACCGTTGAACTGCGCTTCAGCGCCCAGCCCGAACACGTCCGGACGGCCCGCCTCGTCGCGGCCGCCGTGGCGCGGCGGGCCGGCGTGGACGAAGCCGTGCTCGACGAGGTCCGCCTCGCCGTGGGCGAGGCCTGCTCGCGCGCCGTCGGTCTGCATCTCAGCAACGGGCTGACCGCGCCCGTCCGGGTGGTCCTGACCGAGGAGGAGAAGCTGTTCTCCATCGAGGTCGGCGACGAGGTGCCCGGACCGGCCGGCGGCCCGGAGGGCGCCGTGCCCGGCATCGACGCCGCCCTGGACCCGGACACCGAAACCGAGGACGAGATGGGCCTCGCGGTGATCAGCGGGCTCGTCGACGACGTCGAGGTGACGAGCGGGGAGGGTGGCGGGACCATCCGGATGAGCTGGCCCGTGTCCGGCGCGTCCGATCTCCCGTAGTCCCGCCCGTCCGGAGATTCTTCCGATCTTCATCAAGGCCCTGCTGAGCAGGGCCTTTTTTCATACCCCACGGCATTTCCTAGATCAATGATCGGGCGTCAATGCCTTTGCCCCATTACTTCTTTCGGGGGGTAATGGAGTGGCGCGATCTATTGCTGAGGAGCAAGAGCAGGCCAATTCCGTTTCCTGCGCACTGTTTTGATCGGGAAGAGCTCCCTACAATCCGTCCACATCTTGAGCTCATCACGTCAAGGAGGACGAATGACGGGGCTCTTCACCCCCAACGCGCCGATCGGAAACTCCGATCTGGCAGCAGCCGTACTCACCGATGACAATCGGCTCATCGTCATGGTGATCGCGGGCGTGGCACTTGCCGCACTCGTCGTCGCGCAGATCCTGGTCCGCCAGGTTCTCGCGGCCGACGAGGGAACCGACAGCATGAAGAAAATCGCCGCCGCGGTCCAGGAAGGCGCCAACGCCTACCTCGGCCGGCAGCTGCGCACCCTCGGGATCTTCGCCGTCGTCGTGTTCTTCCTGCTCTTCCTGCTCCCCGCCGACGACTGGACCCAGAGGGCGGGACGCTCCGCCTTCTTCCTCGTGGGCGCCATCTTCTCGGCGGCCACCGGCTACATCGGCATGCGCCTCGCGGTCCGCGCCAACGTGCGCGTCGCCGCCGCCGCGCGCGAGGCGACCCCCGCCGAGGGCGAGCCCGCCAAGGACCTCACCGACGTCTCGCACAAGGCCATGCGGATCGCCTTCCGCACCGGCGGCGTCGTCGGCATGTTCACCGTCGGCCTCGGCCTGCTCGGCGCCTCGTGCGTCGTCCTGGTCTACGCCGCCGACGCCCCCAAGGTCCTGGAGGGCTTCGGCCTCGGCGCCGCCCTGATCGCGATGTTCATGCGCGTCGGCGGCGGCATCTTCACCAAGGCCGCCGACGTCGGCGCCGACCTGGTCGGCAAGGTCGAGCAGGGCATTCCGGAGGACGACCCGCGCAATGCCGCGACCATCGCCGACAATGTGGGCGACAACGTCGGCGACTGCGCCGGTATGGCGGCCGACCTCTTCGAGTCGTACGCCGTCACCCTGGTGGCCGCACTGATCCTCGGCAAGGCCGCCTTCGGCGACCTCGGCCTCGCCTTCCCGCTGATCGTCCCCGCGATCGGCGTCGTCACCGCCATGATCGGCATCTTCGCGGTCTCCCCGCGCCGCTCCGACCGGAGCGGAATGACCGCCATCAACCGCGGGTTCTTCATCTCCGCCGTGATCTCGCTGGTCCTGGTCGCGATCGCCGTCTTCGTCTACCTGCCGTCCAGCTACAAGGACCTCATCGGCGTCGAGAACGCCACGATCACCAACCACTCCGGCGACCCGCGCATCCTGGCGCTCGTCGCCGTGGCGATCGGCATCCTGCTCGCGGCCCTGATCCAGCAGCTGACCGGCTACTTCACCGAGACCAGCCGCCGTCCCGTCCGGGACATCGGCAAGTCCTCCCTGACCGGCGCGGCCACCGTCGTCCTCGCCGGCATCTCCGTCGGCCTGGAGTCCGCCGTCTACACGGCGCTGCTCATCGGCCTCGGCGTGTACGGGGCGTTCCTGCTCGGCGGCACGTCGATCATGCTCGCGCTCTTCGCGGTGGCCCTGGCCGGCACCGGCCTGCTCACCACCGTCGGCGTCATCGTCGCCATGGACACCTTCGGGCCCGTCTCCGACAACGCCCAGGGCATCGCCGAGATGTCAGGCGACGTCGAGGGCGCCGGTGCGCAGGTCCTGACCGACCTGGACGCCGTCGGCAACACCACCAAGGCCATCACCAAGGGCATCGCGATCGCCACCGCCGTGCTCGCCGCGGCCGCGCTCTTCGGCTCGTACAGCGACGCCATCGCGAACGCGGTCAAGGAAGTCGGTGCCAAGGCGGGCGAGATGAACCTCAGCCTGGACATCGCCCAGCCCAACAACCTGGTCGGCCTGATCCTGGGCGCGGCGGTCGTGTTCCTGTTCTCCGGCCTCGCCATCAACGCCGTCTCCCGCTCCGCGGGCGCCGTCGTCTACGAGGTGCGCCGCCAGTTCCGCGAGCACCCCGGGATCATGGACTACACCGAGAAGCCCGAGTACGGGCGCGTCGTGGACATCTGCACCAAGGACGCGCTGCGCGAGCTCGCCACGCCCGGCCTGCTCGCGGTCCTCACCCCGATCGCCGTCGGGTTCTCGCTCGGCGTCGGCGCGCTCGGCTCGTTCCTCGCGGGTGCCATCGGCACCGGCACCCTGATGGCGGTCTTCCTCGCCAACTCCGGTGGCGCGTGGGACAACGCGAAGAAGCTCGTCGAGGACGGGCACCACGGCGGCAAGGGCAGCGAGGCGCACGCGGCCGTCGTCATCGGCGACACGGTCGGCGACCCGTTCAAGGACACCGCGGGTCCCGCGATCAACCCGCTGCTCAAGGTCATGAACCTGGTGGCGCTGCTGATCGCCCCGGCGGTCGTGCAGTTCAGCTACGGCCCCGACACGAGCGCGACCGTGCGCGCGATCGTCGCGGCCTTGGCCATCGCCGTCATCGCCGGCGCGGTGTACATCTCCAAGCGCCGCGGCATCACGGTCGGGGACGACTCCGAGGGCGAGGGCGCGCCCGCCGAGCGGGTGGCCCAGCAGGCCGATCCCGCGGTGGTTTCCTGACCCGAGGGGTGACCCTCGGAGGGACCTGTGGGCCGACCGGCCCGAGGACTCGAAGATACGCCCGAACGGCGGACGGGCGGCGCGGACTGACGCGCCGTCTGTCCGCCTTTCTGTGTGCTCGGATGGCAGGCGTGTATCTTCCGGGCCGAGAGCCTTCGAAGGGACCAATCCGGTGAACAAGAAGTTTGCGGCCGCGGTGTCCGGCGGTGCGGTGCTGATGCTCGTGCTGTCCGGCTGTGGCGGCGATGAGACGGACGACAAGGCCAACGCCTGGGCCAAGAAGGTCTGCGACAAGTGGCAGCCGGAGCTGAAGAAGATCGAGACCGCCAACGCGGACATCAAGCGGGTGGCGACCGAGAGCAGCAAGCCCGAAGAGGTGCAGACGACCGACTCCGCGGCGTTCGGCACCATGTCCGCGTCGTACAAGGCGATGGGGACCGCCCTCCAGGGGGCGGGAGTTCCTCCGGTCAAGGACGGCCAGACGACACAGGACACGGCCATCAAGGGCTTCGAGGAGTCGTCCAAGGGCTACGCCGACCTGAAGACGAAGATGGAAGGCCTGGACCCGAAGGACCAGACGAAGTTCGCCGAGGGGCTCAAGGAGGTGGCCGGTGGACTCGAATCGGCCACCAACGGCGGCAAGAACGCGCTCAGCACGCTCAAGGCCGGCGGTCTGGACAAGGCGATGAACAGCCAGAAGGGCTGCCAGGTCGCGGCGCCGTCGGCGTCGCCGAAGTGAGGTAGCCCGCGGGCGCCGTTGCCGGCGGAAGCGGAAGCGGAAGCGGTACGCGGACCGGGGCGGCCGGGGTTCCGAGGAACCCGGCCGCCCCGGCGCATGCGGAGCGGCACGCCGGGCGGTGCGCCGCGCCGCACGCCGGGCCACCGGCGGCGCGGCGCGCGCGTGTCGGGGGGAATCCGGCGCCCGGCTCGGGCCGACCCGGCACACGCATCGTCGGCATCAGCGGCCGCGCGGCATACGCATCGGCGGCGGCAGCCGACACAATGGACCGGTGAGTACCACCAGCCTTCCCTCGCCCGACCGCGCCGCCGAGCTCCGCACGGCCCTGCTCGCCGCCGGCTTCACCGCCGACGGCCTGCTCGACCTGCTCGGCGCCCCCGCCTACGCCGCGCTGGCCCGCAGCGAGACGGTCCCCGCCCTGCGCGCCACGCGCGGCTCCGGCGACGGACCGCTCGCGAGCCTGGTCCGGCTGTTCCTGCTCCAGCAGCCGGAGCCGTACGTGAACGCCGCCCGGGCGCTGCCCGTCGAAGCGGCGCTGGCCGACGGCTGGCTGCGCCGGGAAGGCGATGAGCTGCACGCCACCGTCGACGTGCGCCCGTACGGCGGACCCGACGGCGAGGACTGGTTCATCGTCTCCGACCTCGGCTGCGCCGTCGGCGGGGCCGGCGGGATCGGCAGCCGCGAGGAGGGGGTGGTCCTCGGTGTCGGCGGGGCCTCCACCACCCTGGCCGGGATCACCGTCCGCACCCCGGTCGGCAGCGCCCTCGACCTCGGCACCGGATCCGGCATCCAGGCCCTGCACGCCGCCCAGCACGCCACCCGGGTCACCGCCACCGACGTCAACCCCCGGGCCCTGGACTTCACCCGGCTGACCCTGGCGCTGTCCGGCGCGCAGGAGGCCGAGCTGCTGCGGGGGTCACTGTTCGAGCCGGTCGGCGAGGCCACGTACGACCTGATCGTGTCGAATCCGCCGTTCGTGATCTCCCCCGGCGCCCGGCTGACGTACCGCGACGGCGGGATGGGCGGCGACGACCTGTGCCGGACCCTCGTCCAGGAGGCCGGCGCGCACCTCAACCCGGGTGGGTACGCGCAGTTCCTCGGCAACTGGCAGCACGTGGAGGGCGAGGACTGGCACGAGCGGGTCCGCGCCTGGGTACCGCGCGGCTGCGACGCGTGGATCGTGCAGCGTGACGTGCAGGACGTCACGCAGTACGCGGAGCTGTGGCTGCGCGACGCGGGCGACCACCGCACCGACCCCGCCGAGTACGCGCGGCGGTACGAGGACTGGCTGGACGAGTTCGAGGCCCGCAAGACCAAGGCCGTCGGCTTCGGCTGGATCACGCTGCGCCGCAGTGACGCGGCGGAGCCCTCCATCGTGGTCGAGGAGTGGCCGCACTCGGTGGAGCAGCCGCTCGGCGACGCCGTCGTGGCCCATTTCGCCCGTCAGGACTACCTGCGGGACCACGACGACGCGGCCCTGCTGGAGGCCCGCTTCGTGCTGGCGGCGGAGGTCGTCCAGGAGCAGGTCGGCGCGCCCGGCGCGGAGGACCCGGAGCACGTGGTGCTCCGGCAGAACCGCGGGATGCGGCGGGCGACCAAGGTCGACACGGTCGGGGCGGGCTTCGCCGGAGTGTGCGACGGCTCACTCACGGCGGGCCGGATCCTGGACGCGATCGCGCACCTGGTGCAGGAGGATCCCGTCGTGCTGCGGGACCGGACTCCGGAGGCGATCCGGGTTCTGGTCGAGCAGGGATTCCTGGAGCCGGCCGAAGGCTGACCGGCCCCGGCCGCCCCCCGGCCGCCCCCCGGCCG